>JAVJRG010000013.1 GCA_040218535.1 Lacipirellulaceae bacterium
GCTACGAGACGGCGCACGAAGAACCCAAGAAAGGCTCGTTGAACTCTGCGGACAAGTCCTCGAACTCTTCACCGAAACCGAGATCCGAAACTACTTTCGACATTGTGGGTACCGCTACGAATAGATGTAACACGCTCTAGACCGTGGTTCAATTCCCCGCGGCTCGATGGGGTGCTAGCAGTGGATAGTCGCAAATTCAGCTTTGCATTTGGAGGAAGTTTTCGTACGCTTCGTGCGAAAAATCTCTGGTTCCTTCAAGGGTAGGACGAGCATGGGCAAAGAAATGAGCGATGGCACCCGGGCGGCGGTTATTACCGGGGCGATGGGAATTGTCGGCACCCTGTTGGCATGCGTTACGACTTGGGCGTTGGGGCACTTTGGTCCGGGGCCTGATCCGGTGAATCCTCCGTCGCCTCCCTCACCTGTGCCGCAGCCGATTTCTACCGACACGCGACCCGACTATCAGAAGTTGCTCGCCGAAAGTCCGATCAGCTTCGCCGACTGGCAAGCGGCAGTGCGCGACAAGTTCAGCGTCGAGCAACGGCAGGCGATCTTCGGTGACGAAGTCGGCACGCGGGTCACCTGGCTAGGCGTGTTCGATCAGTACAACGCGATCAAGTACGGCGAGGTCAGTGGCGACAGCGCTTACATCCTGGTGATGTTTGAGGACGAGAAGGCGCGGGAAGGTGTCGACCCGTTGAAACCGACGCCGGCGTTGTGCCATTTTTCCGCGTTGGCGAAACGGCAACTGGCGCAGTTGAAACCGGGTCAGAGGGTTGTCGTCTCTGGACGAATTGCCGACCCTGACATGGCGGGGCAGCTCTTGGGAACGCGGCTGAAAGAGTGTGAGCTGTTGGCGGTGCCTGAGGAGTAGCGGAGTTGAAGTCTCACGCGGAGTCGCAGTGTAGCACGTGTCATTCCGAAGGGAGGCTCACCGACCGAGGAATCCGGCTAGAAGACCAACAAGAGTACGAACCAGATTTCTTCCCGATTTCTCGGTCGCTGTCGCTCGGTCGAAATGACATAATGACCTATCTAAACTAGTTCTCTGTAACTCTGCGCCTCCACGCGAGGCTCCAAATACCGACTAGTATGCAACCTTGGCACTGGGAACTTCTGCTTATACCGGTCGGCTTTGCTGCGGGCGTGATTAATACGATTGCTGGTGGCGGTTCGTTTCTGACGCTGCCGGCTTTGATGTTTTTTGGAGGGCTAGAACCGAAGCTCGCCAACGGGACAAATCGGGTTGCTGTTTTAGTATCGAATCTTTCGGCAACGACGACTTTTCGGAAGGCGGGACATTGGGATCGGCAACTCACATGGCGGTTAGCGTTGCCGGTGGTGTTGGGGTCAATTCCTGGGGCGTGGATCGCGGCGACGCTCGATCCGTTTTTGTTTAAGAAGATCTTCGGCGTGCTCTTCTTGTTGATGGCGTTGGTCGTGTGGCGGAAGCCGCAGTTGCTGACGGCTGCGGACCGCGAAGCCTACGAGTCGCCGTGGCTTGAAGCCCTTCTGTTCTTCGTGATCGGTCTCTACGTAGGCTTCATTCAAGCAGGCACGGGGCTGTTGCTGCTGCTAGGGATCGGGCTATTCCACGCCCGTGAGTTGGTAAACGCAAACGCCGTGAAGAACGCGGTGGGACTGATCATCACGGTGGCCGCGCTAGGCGTCTTCGTTTATCACGACCAGGTCGCTTGGCGGCCCGGATTGATCATGGCCGCGGGAAATTTAGCCGGCGGCATCGTCGGGGCGAAACTGGCGATGAAAAAGGGCGAGCGGCTGGTGCTGGCGTTCTTGCTCGTCGTGATGGTGGCGACGGGGGTGAAGTTACTAACTTCCTAGAATTGATCAAGAACATCTCGGTGAATGACAAACGACCAAACCTAAATGACCAAACGCAAGCGATAGGCATACCTGCCTTGGTCATTTGGATTTGGACATTGGTCATTTCGTCGCCCTCGGGCTGTCCTTCCCGAACTGGGTGATCCAGTAGAACGGCTGGCCGTTTTCGTCGACACGGACTTCGCCAGTGAGGCGTGCTTGGCGGAGGACGAGGTCGATGCCGCGTTTGATGAACATCTTCTTGCGGGCGACCTTCACCTGGACTTTCGTCGGGTCGATCTTCTTTCGGTCGAGAATGTATTGGTCGTACACCAGCGGCAAACCGGCAGCCGGTTCAAGGGCTCGCAGGGCTTCTTCGAGGGAGAAGCCGCTGATTTCGATGGTGGTGGCTCGATAGAGATTCGGCGCAAGTTGCCGTGGCGGGGCTTCGCTGAGCCAGCCGACAGGCCATTGTTCTAACTCTCGCTGATCGGTGGGAAGGTCAAAGATGCGAAGTTGAAGTTGTCCCCCACGGGGCTGTTCAGGGACCATCGCATGACCGTGCGTTCGCAAGAACATCGCAAGCGTGGTGCCCAGAGTCAGCTCTGATTTCGTATTCTTCTCTGGCGACTTGTCGCTTAGCCGTTCCTCCGCGAAAAAGTCGCCCTCAATCGGGAGGCGTGTTTGTCGCGTGAGCGAAGAAAAGAAAGCTGCGGGCTTCGTCTCCTCTGAAGAATTCAATACCGGCTGCGAGAACGATTCGAACACGCGTTTGAACTGCTGAGCCGTGAGCCCGAAGCGTCCGCGTTCGACGGCGTTGTGTTCGGTGTTGAGCGGCAACTCTTGAAAGAACTTTTTCAGGGCAACGACTTGGCCATCGGTGAACTTTCCGCCCGGCAGAATTAACCGATCGCGGGCGTCGAGTGCCGCGGTGATGACGTACCGTTTGGAACGCCCGGTGTCGATCGTACGGATGCCAATCTGGTCCCCTCGTTTTGCTCCACGAATCCGGACACGGGCCAAATCGCACTCGCCCAAGATGCGCGACCATCGCTGCATCGCTTCTGGGGAATCCGCAGCGACCTCCAACTCGATCGGCAATGCCGCGAGGGCAGGGCAGGGGAGGAGAAGTAGAATCGTGATAGTGAATGGACGCACTATGCAAGCTCGCTATTGGATTTCGCGGGACTGTAAATTGTAGCATGCTCTGGGACCGTAGCTCGGGCCTCCAGGCCTGAGCTACTGGTTGTCAGCCAAGTCAAATTCACGACAATACGGGTCATAAATAGTTGAAACAATAACCGACACTTTTCCTTTCAGGAGTTTTCTGCCATGGCGCGTCCCGTCACTTTGTTCACTGGTCAGTGGGCCGATCTTTCGTTGGATGAATTGGCCGGTATGGCGAAGGGCTTTGGTTACGACGGGCTGGAGCTGGCCTGTTGGGGCGACCACTTTGAAGTTGATAAAGCGGTTGCTGAGGACGGCTACTGCGACGCGAAGCACGAGCTCCTGCAAAAGCACGGACTGCAATGTCACGCAATCAGTACGCATCTTGTTGGGCAAGCGGTGTGTGACAACATCGACTCCCGTCATCAGTCCATCCTGCCACCCTACGTGTGGGGTGATGGCGACCCAGCGGGAGTGAGCGAGCGAGCCGCTGAAGACGTCAAGAACACCGCTCGGATGGCGAAGAAGTTTGGCGTCGGTGTGGTCAACGGCTTTACGGGCTCAAGCATCTGGCCGCTGCTGTACTCCTTTCCTCCCGTGCCCGAAGAGATGATCGATGCCGGGTTCCAGCAGTTTGCGGATCGCTGGAATCCGATTCTCGATGTCTTCGGCGAGTGCGGTGTGCGGTTCGCCTTGGAAGTTCATCCAACGGAGATCGCCTTTGACCTGCATAGCGCGGCTCGGGCCCTGGAAGCCATTGGTCACCGTGAGGAGTTCGGGTTCAACTTCGATCCGAGCCATCTCATTTGGCAGGGCGTCGATCCGGTCGAGTTCATCCGTGCGTTTCCTGACCGCATATATCACGTGCATATCAAAGACGCGATCGTCACGCTCGACGGACGCAGCGGCATCTTGGCGAGTCACTTGAACTTCGGCGACGCTCGTCGCGGCTGGGACTTCCGCTCGCCGGGTCGCGGCGGGGTGAACTTCGAGGAAATCATCCGAGCGCTCAACGCCATCAACTACCAAGGTCCGCTGTCAGTCGAATGGGAAGACATCGGCATGGACCGTGCGCACGGAGCGGCTGAAGCGGCGGAGTTCGTCCGCAAACTCGACTTTGCGCCGAGCAATGTGGCGTTTGATGCTGCGTTTGCTGATGATTAGGAGCTATCGGCTGTCAGCTATCAGCCTTCAGCTTTCTGTTAGTGGAGTTCCAGCCAGCCGCGACCTAACAGGTCGCCGGTGAATTACTCGCAGAACCCCGGCGACCTGTTAGGTCGCGGCTGTTCTGGTGTCTTCTACGCCGAAAGGGCATGGTATAATAGTGTATGCTAATCGTGCTCCGTCTTTTGCTTTTGCCGCTCTTCGTGCTGTGCACTTCCTTGTGTCAGGCGGAAACACGGCTTCATGTCGCGGCGGACATTTACACGCAGGTATCTGCCACAAAGCAAGTAGGCGACGCGTCCAAAGCTGAAGCGCTACTCGCCGAGCTGCCTGCGTTGCTCGCCGAGGAACAGGTCTCCGAGGCGATCCGGCTAGCCACGGATGTCTTGGTTCTCGATCCTAACAACGCGACGGCCCGCCGTCTGCTTGGCTACCAGCGTGTCTCTTCGCCGGCCGGAACGGAGCATTGGTGTGGCGGTTACGCAGCACTCATGCTCGAGCGTGGCAACGTCTGGCACCAGGATTTCGGCTGGGTGAAGGCCGAAGATGTTTCGCGTTGGGAAGCGGGTGAGCGACCTTGGGGGAAAAAGTGGATCACGAAGGAGGAAGACGCCGAGCGGCACGCGACCATTAAACGGGGCTGGACGGTTCGCACGGATCATTTTCACATCACGACGAATCATAGCCGTGCGTCCTCTATCGAATTGGCGATACGATTGGAAACGCTTCACCAGATTTGGCGGCAACTCTTTGGCGAATTCGATGTGAGTGCACGAGAGTTGCAGGCACGGCTCGACGGTAAGCAGCCGACGGGCTATCGCCGCAAGCCCTTCCGGGTGATCTATCATGCAACTCGCGACGAGTACAACGCGGCACTACGACGTCGCCAGCAGCAGATCGAGATGACCCTTGGAATCTATTTTGATCGCGAACGGGAATTGCACTTCTTCGCGGGTGAGGATCAAGACGCAGGGACCATTTATCACGAAGCGGTTCACCAATTCTTCTTCGAGTCGAAGAAAGCGAACAAGCAGTTCGCGAGGCTCGCGAATGCGTGGGCCGTTGAGGGCGTGGCCTGTTATTTTGAGTCGCTCATGAGGGGCGGGAGGCAAGAGGCGAGAAGCGAGACTAGCCCGCGAGCTACGTCTGGCGCGGAGGGTTTGGGAAATGCCACAAACTCATTCTCACTCGGCAGCCCCGACGCAGGTCGCCTCCCGGCTGCTCAGCATCGGCGTCTCGTTGACAAGTACTATGTGCCGTTGCGTGAACTTTCCGCGTTAGGAATGGTCGACTTGCAGAGTCGGAAAGACTTGCCGCAACTTTACAGTCAGTCTGCGGGCTTGGCGACTTTTTTCTTGGAGTACGAAGAGGGAAAATATCGACCGGTGTTTCGCGAATTGTTAGCAAGCATCTATGCTGGGCGAGACGAACCTAATACTTTGGAACGAGTCGCCGGCGTTTCGTTCGAAACGCTCGATCGTGAGTACGGGGAGTTTTTAGCAACTCTGGCTTCCGAGCCTGAGTAGGGCGACGTTTCCGCTTGTGAGAAAGATAACACACTGACTCAGGCCTGGAGGCCCGAGCTACATGCACCTGGTTCATTCACTTTCCAAGCACCTACAAGTCACCGACGAGCAAGCTGCGGGCGGTGTGGGGGCGATTCTAATCGTTGTTTCGGAGCAACTTGAACGCAACGAGTTAGAGACACTAGCCGATGCGATTCCCGGCTTCTCCGATCTGGTGGCTAAGTCGCCCGTATTCGACCCTCAAGTTCCCGTCTGGCTGTCGACGCTTAGCCGGTGGTGTGGTGGGCTGGGAAAGCTACGCTCCATAAAGCCCGTCTTCGAGGCGTTGGGGCTTACCAACAACCTGATCGGTACATTCACCGAAGCCTTGCGTGAGTTTCTTGCCAACAAGCTCGATCAACAGGCTCTACGGGTGTTTGAAAAAGCGTTAAACTAGTAGCCACCGACTACTCTTTCTTTTCTGCAACTTCTGACGAATGACAACGAACGCGAATCCGACTGACACACGCGTCACTGAGAAACTCGGCGAGTTCTATCTCGGTCGCAAGCACGATCTTTCGACCGGCCAGACTTCCGACACGGACGTCCTCTACGACAGCAAGGACCTGACCACGCACGCCGTCTGTGTGGGAATGACCGGCAGCGGAAAGACGGGGCTCTGCCTGTCGCTGCTTGAGGAAGCGGGGCTCGACGGGGTTCCAGCTATTGCCATCGATCCGAAGGGGGACTTGGGCAACTTACTGCTGACTTTCCCAGAGCTGAAACCCGCTGACTTTGAACCTTGGGTGGATGAAAGCGTCGCGTCGCAGAAGGGAATCACCCGCGAGCAGCTTGCGGAGAACTTTGCTGAGTTGTGGAAGAATGGCCTCGCCAAGTGGGGGCAGGATGGGGAGCGGATCCGCCGATACAACGAGTCGGTCGAGAAAGTCATCTACACGCCGGGCAGTAGCGCTGGCGTACCGTTGACAATTCTTAAATCGTTCAACGCGCCGCCACAGGCAGTGCTGGACGATGGGGATGCATTTCGCGATCGGGTTCAATCGGCGGCCTCAGGCGTGTTGGCGTTGCTGGGGATTGATGCCGATCCGGTGAAAAGTCGCGAGCATATTCTGCTGTCCAATGTTTTAAGTCACGCCTGGCAAGAAGGGCGGAATCTCGACCTGCCGCAGTTGATTCAAGAAATTCAGCAGCCGCCATTCAAGCGAGTGGGCGTGGTCGACCTAGAAACATTCTTCCCAGCGGACGATCGACTTGAATTGGGGATGCAGCTGAACAATCTGCTCGCCTCTCCTTCGTTCGCCAGTTGGCTCGAAGGGGAAGCGCTCGACATTCAGAAACTGCTCTACACCGACAAAGGAAAACCGAAGCTTTCGATTCTGTCGATCGCTCACTTAAACGATTCGGAGCGAATGTTCTTCGTCACGATCCTGCTGAACGAGATGCTCAGTTGGATGCGTTCGCAGCCCGGCGTCGGCAGCCTGCGTGCGCTACTGTACATGGACGAGGTATACGGCTACTTCCCACCGACAGCCAATCCGCCGAGCAAGAAACCGATGCTCACGTTGCTGAAACAAGCACGAGCGTTCGGCGTAGGATGCGTTCTGGCGACACAGAATCCGGTGGACCTTGACTACAAGGGACTCTCCAATGCGGGGACTTGGTTGCTCGGCCGGTTGCAGACCGAGCGTGATAAATCGCGAGTGATGGAAGGCCTAGAAGGGGCATCCGCCCAAGCGGGGGCGAAGTTTGACCGTGGCAAGATGGAAGCAATGCTTGCGGCACTCGGCAGCCGTGTGTTCCTCATGAACAACGTGCATGAGAACGCGCCGACCGTGTTTCACACGCGTTGGGCGATGTCTTTTTTGAGCGGCCCTCTCACGCGGAATCAGATCAGCAAGCTGATGGCAGACGCGAAAGCAAAGCTCGCCGAGTTGCAAGCTGCGGCTGAGCCCTCGTCGGAGGAAGTACAGCAGACAACAAAGGCAGCCGCCCGTGCCAAGTCGTCACGCCCGGTGATTAGTGCCGACATTGATCAGGAATTCTACGAGATCAACGACCGCCGACCCGAAGGGGCGACACTCTTCTATCAACCGGGGCTGTTGGGCGTTGGCCAAATGCACTTCGTTAAGTCCGCCGCCGATGTCGACCACTGGCAAGACTTTGCCGCACTGCTCACGGTGCACGAAGAGCTTCCTCGCCGGGTTTGGGATTCGGCCATCGTTTACGAGCAACGTCCGCGACTCGAAGCGGAACCGGTTGCCGACGCTGCTTTTGACGACTTGCCTAGCGAAATGTCGCAGGAGAAGAATTACCGAGGCTGGGAACGCGACCTCAAAGATCATCTCTATCAGACCGAGCGTTACGTGACGTTTGAATGCGAACCGCTGGATGTGCGGAGCGAATCCGGCGAAACGGAAGCGGACTTTCGCATTCGCATCACGCAGCAAGCGCGCGAACAACGGGACGCAGAGAAAGAAATGGTGCGTGAAAAATTCGCCACGAAGATTCAGCGACAGGAGGCCCGCGTCGAAAAGGCGAGAAGCTACCTGGAGGAGCAAAAGTCACAGTTCTGGGCGCGGCTATTTCCTTGGCTGATCAACGCCCTCATGATGATCGCTTCGGCATTGACCGGCTCCAAGTCACGCAGGATCAGCGGCGGCACGACGACGCAGACGATGCGGGAGCGCTCGCAAGCGAATCGCGCGGAACAGAAACTTGCCGAGGAAGAAGAAGAGTTCGAAGACCTCAAGCAACAAGAGCGTGTCGCGCTCGAAGATCTTGACATTGAATATCAACCGAATCGGCTTCCAATCGAAAAGATCGAGATCGGTCCACGCAAAAGCGACATCAGCGTGGATAAGTTGACGCTGGTTTGGTTGCCGTTTTGGAAGCACCAAGACGGACGAGCGACAGCGGCCTATTGATCTTTCAAACCACGAATTAAACGAATAACACGAATTTTGGTTGCATCGCTTACTCGGCTAGCCGAGTAAGCTAGATATTCGTTTAATTCGTGGTTCCGGAATACCCTCCAGCGGAACCGGGCAGGCTGGGCTATAATTCTTGAGCGTTCGTAGCCTTTTGAATCCCATGCCAATTCTGATAGTGCCGTGTCGACTCGAACCTCTATAACCCGCTTATTACTTTGTTTTTCGCTTTTGGTGCTGTTCTCCGCTGGCTGCCAGCAAGGTATCGTTGGTCAGTTGCAAGGGGAGTGGGTGGGGACGCCCAAACCTCCAAAGAAAGCAGCCACCAAAGACGCAGGCCAGCCGGTCACGCAGTCTGAGAACGCGACGAAGCAAGAGGTGAAACTCACCGATTGGCAAAGCTACGACGCGCAGGTCGGGATGAAGTTCACCGATTCGCAAGTCGAAGTGACGATGGACGGCCAAAGTGACAAGGTCGTTGCCAAGTGGCGCGTTCTTGAACAGACGCCGGCGAATATTCTCGTTGAGTTCATTACCGAAACGAAGCAGCCGCCAACTAACGAGGAACCGGCGACTGAGACGCAACCCTCCAAGGTTCTGCGACGTTTCGAAATTATTCCCGAACTCGAAGAAGAGAAACTCACGGGCTTCGCTTTGAATGAAGAAGGAGCCGACCGCCAAGTTGGGAGGCTGTACTTTGTTCGCAAGGGTCAGCAAGCCAAAACTAAAAACGTCTCAGCGACTGACGATTCGCAAGATTGAAAAACTCCGAGAGCTCCAACCCGAGAGCTTACGCTTCTCGGCTCAGAATTCTTACTGCCCACTGCCTTCTGCCCACTGCCAACTATGAGCGAACGCGAACGCTGGATTGTTTACCCACTATTATTCTTTGCTTTGGGAGCCGCGATCCGTGACAAACTGTTTCGGCATGTGGCAACTAAGGACGTCAGGTGCGAGACACTGGTTGCCGACAAGATTATCTGCCGCGAGGGGGGGCAGTTCACTTCGTTACTCGCTGGGGAGGTAACAAGTCAGACAGGAATTTCTTGCCAGCATGTCGTTGTGCATGCGCCCGATAATCCAAAATTGCATTTGGTAGAATTGGGGGCAGCGGTGACCCAGCCAGCTGCCGAGCGCAGCCTGGGTGTCCTAGTACTAAGGGACAACCAAGGAAACGAGTTCTGTGGCGTGACTAATGACCAGCTCTATGTGAAAAGCGTTGTCTGCGAGGATGCTCGTGTGGTCGCGAATAAAAGGAATATGAACCCGCTCATTCGACTTGGCAGCGGAATGGCACGTGACGAACGGACCGGGCAAGCTGGAGTTGTCGGAATCGTCTCGGTGAACAATCAGAATTACTTCGGTGCCCCCGGACAGCGTTTCACACCGCTGCCTCAGAAGGGTTTGCCTCAAAAGGGCCAGCCAAAACCAACGACAGAGGAGGCGAAAGAGAAGCCGAACAGGCTAGAACCTGAGGCCGTTCAGACCGAGCAATCTCCTTTAGAAGAATGAAGCAAAGCGTTATATTGGCGGTTTGAGCCACTACTTTGCCTTTTCTCTACGAGTTGCTAATCGAGTACGTTGCAAATCACCGTGGCCAACGCTTACTCTAGTAGCTTGCGAATTCCCGCAAGCTGCGGCCGTTGTGAACACTGACCCACTGTCCGGGTGATCACAACGGTTGACTCGGTACCTGCAGCTCGAGACAACGTCATGCCCACGGCCAGCCCCCAGAACACGCCAACTACACTCACGCAACTTCTTTCGGCGCGTGCGGAAGTATGCCCTGAGCGGATCGCGTTTCGCTTCACCGACGACTCGGGAAATGAAACGACGTGGACTTTCAAGCAGCTTCATAAAAGTGCCAAGGGTATTGGGGCTAAGCTGCAAGCAGCTTACAGCCCTGGTGAACGGGTTCTACTCGTTTACCCACCCGGGTTGGAGTTTATTGCGGGCTTCTTCGGAACGCTCTACGCCGGGTTGTTGCCCGTTCCTGCAACGTACCCCAAACCGCGTCGCCCGTTACCGCGACTCGATGCGATCGCCGCCGACTGTGCTCCCAAGGCAGCGCTAACGACAGCGGACACGCTGAGTCTGCTCAAGCTCGAAGAGCAATCAACTGCCGTCCGCGAACTCGAGTGGCTAGCCACCGACGCAGTACCTGTCGAAACGGGCGAATCGTTTGAGCCGTTCGCGCCGCAACCCACCGACGCGGCCTTTTTGCAATACACTTCCGGCTCCACCTCGCAGCCCCGGGGCGTTGTTGTTTCACATGGCAACGTCATGCACAACCTGGCTTCAATCTGCCAAGGATTCGGGATCGAGTACCAACCCGAAGGCCCCGCCACTCGAGGAGCCTTCTGGCTGCCTGCTTATCACGACATGGGACTGATCGGCGGCGTTCTCACACCGATTTTTGTCGGTGGCGATAGCTCGCTGATGGCACCGGCAGCTTTTCTGCGAAGCCCAATCACTTGGCTCGAAGCGATGAGCAACACCGGCGCTTCAATCAGTGGTGCGCCGAACTTTGCGTACGACTTGTGCGTCGAGAAGACCACTCCGGAGCAACGAGCCGGACTTGATCTCAGTGGTTGGGAGCTGGCCTTCTGCGGAGCGGAACCCGTGGATCCGGCGACGCTCAACCGATTTGCCGAAGCGTTTGAGCCACACGGTTTTCGTCGTGAAGCGTTCTATCCCTGCTACGGGCTGGCAGAATCAACGCTAATGGTGACCGGTGGATACCGGGAGAAACAGCCAGGAATCGTTTATCTTGACCGCGAAGAACTCACCCAGAAGCGAGTCGTCCGCGTTGAATCAAATGGCTCGATTCCTAGCCCTGCGAAAGCCAAGACGCTCGTCAGTTGCGGTCGTGTGCTAGGCGGTCAGGAAGTGCTGATCGTCGATGCGGCCACCCAAAAGACTTGTGCTCCGGGGGAAATCGGCGAAGTATGGGTCCGTGGCGAATCGGTCGCTACTGGCTATTGGCAGCAAGCGTCAGCAGACTGCCCGACCTTCGCCGCGACTTTAGCAAATGGCATCGAGGGGCAGAATCGCTTCATGCGGACAGGTGACCTTGGATTCATCGACGACGAGCCTGGAGAACCGGAACTCTACGTCACCGGGCGCACGAAAGACGTCATCATCATTCGCGGCCGCAACCACTATCCTCAAGACATTGAACGATCAGCGCAAGAAGCCCACTTGGCGATTGATATGGGAGCCGCGTTCAGCGTGGAAGCCGAGGGTGGGGAGCAGTTGGTAGTCGTCCATCAGGTGCATCGCGAGCATCGTCGTGGCAACTTGGACGAAGCGGTGCAAGCCGTCCGGTCGGCGATCGTCGATCAACACGAGATCAACCCACAAGCCATCGTCCTCATCAAGCCGGCAAGCCTGCCGCTCACGACCAGTGGGAAAGTCCAGCGAAGTCGCTGTCGCGACCTCTACGAGGCGGGCGAGTTGAGCGTTCTGGCTTATTGGAAGCAGCCAGTATTGGAGAGCTCGACGGAAGCGTCGCTTGAATCTCCTCTCGGCATCACTCCACCAACCGCAGTTCCAGCTCCCGACTTTTTGGATAACGTCTCCGGCATGGAGGCAACCGAATTGGCGGCTGCCGTCGAACGCTGGATGCTAGCGTTACTAGCGACCAAGGTTGAGAACAACACTGCGACCATCTCGGGCGACACACCGTTTTCTGAGCTCGGCATTGACTCGATGACGTCTATTGAGTTGAGCCTGGAGTTCGAGCAGGCTCTGAATCTTCAATTGCCACCCGATGCCGCGTGGAGCTATCCTACGCCAGCGACGCTCTCGCAGTTCCTGGCAGAACAATTGCAAGCTGTGCCCCAACCGGCTGCCGATCTTTCGGCTGCTAGCTAAACGTGGCTGGGGCATCTTGCCCCAGTTTTCTTTCGCTGTGGCTGGAAGCCCCAGCCACTTACCTTCGGCAACCCTCAAGACCGGAACAATCGTTACCGATACTCACAAGGTGAGCCGCGCTTTTAGTACGCGCGGACAGTGCTAGCAAAAGCTACACGGGAAAGCTCATCTTGAAACCACGATCGACAACAGCCACGGTTACCGCTGGGATTTCGCCCGCACGGACGCTACCTGTACTGGCTCGCTTGCCACGTGTAGGTGCCGCTGAGCCCGCGAAATCCCAGACTTTGGTCGCTGCCTTTGAATTACCACCGGTGGAAATCGCTCCTTTGGTTGAAGCGGCGGCGGCGAAACCGCAAGCGGAGGTTAAGCTCCCACCGCGAAAACAAAGTGATTTCGTTTCGAAGCGTATACAGGAGCCTGACCACAAAGTCACGCTTGCAAGCCGACTGTTTCGATTCCACGAAGCGATCGCCCCACACTCGGGGTTCGTTATGGCTGCCACGCTGCTTGTCGCGGGTGGGTTGCTGATGTGGATCAATTCGACAGGCGATCAGCCGGGCGGATATGATCCCACCTCGTTTGCCTTTAGCAGCCAGGGAAAGAATCAGCCGCAGTGGGTTTCTAATTCTACGGAATCCCCTTCGGGATCGTGCAACTTGGACGAATCTGACTCCGTGGAACCCGTCTGCTCGGATGAAGTTCCACTCGATCGTTTCGCCGCGGAGCAGAAGCCTCAACAGTTAGACGCCCTGCCGGACTCAAGCCAAGCACCGCCGCTGTTGGCACCCGCAGAAGGTGGTTACCACTCAACCGGGTTTGCCTCGGATTACCTCAGTGCGATCCACAGCGAAACGAACATGGCGAAAAGACCCACGCAAGAAACACGCTGAGCGGACTAAGCACTAGGCTAAACAAAGCACCAGGCTAAGAGAAGTAACGGCGAATCCTAAAATGAACAACGTCGATCAAGCATTTATTCGCGCGTATGATGACCGAAACGATCCGCCGCCGGCGTCGCTCGATAGGCTTCCAGGTGCCGTCCACGACACAGAACCACTTGGCCAAGCATTCACGCGTCCTTTTTTGCCTGTAACAGAGCAAGCCGAACTGCCACCGGATCGGCAGCCATCGATTCCATTTCCTGCCAGCTTGCCACTCTCTGAAACGCCCACTGCGCCCATCGAACGAAAACCGCTCTCGGCATTCACCCCAGCACCAACAACCGTCGAAGCGAAATTCCAGCCGGGCCTTGAAGTGGATGCGTTCGCCTGGTCGGACGTTTGCAACGAGCTGACAGCCGTGGGAGCTCCCTACTGGAAGCAACTTCACGAGGCTCTTTACAAGGCGACTGACGAAGGCCGAACCGTCGTGGGGATTGCGGGAACGAACGAAGGGGTTGGCTGCACAACCATGTTGCTTTGTGTTGCCCGGAGTCTGGCAGCGGCTGGCAAGTCGGTCGCGATTGTCGATGGTAACTTCCGTGCACCGGGACTTGCAACTCACCTCGGGCTGGAAGTTGATCTGGGATGGGAGCAAGTTCTCTCGGGAGATTCATCGCTCGCCGAAGCGGTCGTCGGCTCGCTGAAAGATTCGATTGCACTCCTGCCATTGGTGCGCGGCGGGCTTCGTGCCGCGGGGCACTTGGATTCGATCCACTCATCGGTTACCGCCGGAGTGCTCCGCTACCACTACGACCTTGTGTTGATCGATCTTGGTTCACTTTCAAACGCCCAACAAGCGGGCTTCGCGGAGACGATTGCTAGGCAGTGTCGCCTTGATGCGGCCCTGTTGGTCACGGACGATGCTCAAGCGACGGTCGCCAGTGCGGGGAACTACGATCGGCTCGCGCCAAGCATTGCCGCTGTCACCCTCGGTACGCTTGAGAACGAGCCGGCTCGCATCCCACTTGCCGCTGCGGGTTGACACTGAACTCCTCAACGCACAATAAGCGACACCCCCTGGCGGACGAACACCCATGTACACTGACTACTGGCAACTTGCGGCAAAGCCTTTTGAAGCACGGTACGACGAGAGTTTCTACTTCTCCTGTGCTGCTCATCAGGCGACGCTTCACAAGCTGCGTTACTTGCTCGGTAGCCGTCGAGCCGCGGGCCTGCTTGCCGGTCCAGCCGGGGTTGGCAAGACACAGCTCATCTCGGTGCTCAAGCAACAAGCGGGTGAATCGAATCGTCCGTTTGTCGAAGTGGTCTTTCCACAGATGACTGAACGCGATTTGCTCGTCTACTTGGCGGAGCAACTTGGGGCACCGCCGGCTGCGGAACCCCGTTACACCGTCGAAGAAAGCCTGCGCCGTTTGCAATTCGTCCTGAAAAACAACGCCCAGCAAGAGCGTCACGCAGTGGTTGTCGTGGATGAGGCCCACCTCCTCGAAGATACAGGGCTGCTAGAACCACTTCGGTTACTACTGAATCTAAACGATGCGGGACAGCCTTTGTTTACATTGTTGCTCGTCGGGCAACCAAGCTTACTGCCAGCGATTGCTCGTTTCGGAGCACTCGAAGAACGACTCGACTCCAAGGCGACTCTGCAACCTTTGGATGCTGAAGACACCTGCCAATACATTGAGCACCGCCTAAAAACTGCCGGTGCGACACGCGAAATCTTCGACGTGGATGCTTTGCTGGCGGCACATCAACTGACGGGCGGGCTGCCGCGGAGGATTAATCGCCTTTGCGACCTTGCATTGCTGGTGGGCTTTGCTAATGAGCAGCCAACGATCGACGCGGAGACGCTTCAATCAGTGCGGGACGAGTTGGTGGGCGTCACGCCGCTCGCGGCTTAGCCGTCACCACTATTTAGCGGCTAAGCCGCAAGCGGCTAGTGTTTTCCCCGCCTTCGCTCCTTGCTTGGTAAAACCTCCAAGCACGTCGTCCACCAGCCGGTGAGAATCGCTTCGACGAACTCCTCGGGCAATTGCTCTGCTCGCATTTCTTGCGCAAGCCGTCGGTGATCGTATTCGATGGAGACGAATTCGACTCTCACCTCTTCGCTGCTGATTACGAGAAGCGTGTACCAGACGTTCGTCTGGCCATCGTTTTCGGGGCGTCCGAGTACGCCGACGTTTACGAAGTGCTTACCGCCGGCTAATTCACGCTGCCACTTGATGCCCGTATGGGTAGCCAGGATGAGATCAGCCTTGTGTTCGGCTGCGAGCGAGTCAAGAAAGTGCGTGCTGGTAGTGCTTTCCCAAAGGAACTCGTTGACGCGGCGTGGGCTGCCGTGGCAGAGCAGGGCAGTGCGACCGGCTATTTCCAATCGTCGAGTCGGAGGAAGCGCGCGCATCCAGGCCCTGTGTTCCGACGACGTATTGGCCAACGTGTAGTCGTAGCTTAGCTGCGCAAAGTAATTGTCCCGCGGATCGGTGTAGCCGCACTGGCAGTCTTCCAGCTCGTTGCCGATCGAATCGTCGTAGTTCCCTTGCAGGCAGATAACGTTTCTATCTCTGAGGATTTCGAGCGTTCGATCAGGATGAGGACCGAACGCTCCGAAGTCGCCTAGGCAGTGAATCTCATCAACGCCCCGCTTGTCGGCATCAGCAAGAGCTGCTTCGAGAGCCAGATAGTTGCTGTAGACGCCGCCGAAGAGGGCGATTCGTGTTGGGGATTCGGGCACGGCTAGGAGAAGAATGTTGGAGTGTTGGGGTTTAGAGAATATTGTAGTCGTTTTCACCGTCATCGGTCAGTTCGATCATTCACACAGTAGCTCGCGGGTAAGGTTTGTCGCTACAATCGCTGCATGGACTCGAAGACTCAAAAAATCGCAACCGCGTCGATCGATCTCGACCGTGCCCGCCGCTGCGGTTTTCCTGAGGTCATCTATGGAGAAGGAAAGCCGGCTGAGACCATTGCAGAAATCGCGACGCTCCTACTTGAGCGTGGAGAAAGCGTTCTCGCGACAAGAGTTGACCCGGCCAAGGCGAAAGAGCTGCAGAAGCTAATTCCCGACGCCACCTACAACGAAACTGCCAGAACGATTCGCGTGAGTCTCGAGTCCGCGAACGACAAGCCATTAGGAAAAGTCGCGGTGATTTCTGCCGGGACGAGCGACTTACCCGTCGCCGAAGAGGCTCGCGAAACCCTGTTGTGGATGGGCGTTGAAGCGAGCATCATTCACGATGTTGGCGTGGCCGGGCCGCATCGCTTGCCGGAGCGACTACCGGAGTTTGCCGACTCAGACGCCCTCGTTGTGGTCGCTGGAATGGAGGGAGCGCTGCCCAGCGTCGTTGGCGGATATGTTGCTTGCCCCGTGTTTGCCGTGCCAACGAGTGTGGGCTACGGTGCGAACTTCGGCGGGCTTTCGGCATTGCTCTCGATGCTTAACAGCTGTGCAAGTAACGTGGCCGTGGTGAACATCGACGCGGGCTTCAAGGCAGGTTACCTGGCCGGGCTCGTGGCCACCCAAAAGCACTCTCGTTAGGCAGCAAACTCATGCAAAATCTAACGGAACAACCGCTGCCTCAACTGCCAGAGCGTGACACCGATAGCCACAAGGGCGACTATGGTCGGGTGTTGGTGATCGCCGGTTCGCGAGGAATGGCGGGGGCGGCGGGGCTGACGGGAATGGCGGCATTGCGTAGCGGAGCCGGACTGGTAACCGTAGCCACACCCGTTGGCGTTCAGGATACGGTTGCGAGCTATTCACCGTGCTACACGACGATTCCGCTGCTCGAAGACGAGTACGGCATCGTGGATTTGGGCAACGTTATTGAGCTCTCTTCGGTCCGCAATCAATACGATGCTTGGGCGATCGGCCCTGGCTTGGGTATTACTGAAGGGTCAACGGAGTTGGTTGGCCAACTGTATTGCGACGTACCGTGTCCACTGGTTGTCGATGCCGACGGGCTTAACGCTTTAGCGAAGCTAGTCGAGCGATCACCACAGATTCTTGAAAACCCCGCCGGGCCACGGTTCCTGACGCCACATCCGGGAGAGTTCGCGCGTCTGCTCGGCGAAGAGTCTCCGACGTCCGAGGAAGAACGGGCTCGAAAGGCGTCGGACTTCGCGTCCCGAGATTCCTCTGGGCAAACAACCGTTGTTCTCAAGGGTCATCGAACCGTCATTGCCCGCGGAGACGAGTACGCCGTCAACGACACGGGGAACCCAGGAATGGCTACCGGCGGCACCGGTGACTGTTTGACGGGCGTGATCGCGGGTTTAGCCGCCCAGGGGATGCCTTCCTTCGAGGCAGCGCGACTTGCCGTGCATGTCCACGGCAAGGCAGGAGACCAGGCGGCAGAGAAACTGGGGCAGTTGTCGTTGGTTTCAAGCGATCTCTTGGATTTTCTGCCTGGGGCGTTTCTTTCGCTCTAGGTACTCGCAATCTCTCTATTTCGCCGCGGTGCTTGCGCCGCGAAGTTGTAGATTGACTTCTCACGATCATTCAACCTGAAAGAGCGCGGTGCAAGCACCGCGGCGAAATTTTGAATCCTCGATTATCTCGCTATGAGACGACCGTCTCGATCGAGCATCACCCTGTTTCGTGGCTTTCCAGCAGACAATTTGATCCTGGTTAGCGCTTGTTTTCTCGGTAAATCGTGGAACTTCGCGAATTCATCGAGTGACTTGAATCCGCGAAGCAGCCGTTTGGCATCGTTCCTGCTTACTCTTCCTAGCGTCGTGCCTGCAAGCGACGACTTACGGAACTGAGGAGAGAAACAGATGTGTACGGTAGCAACCAAGAGCGAGCAGCTCAGCGCATTCGCGAGCCGCATGGACCAAGCGATGAACGAGGCCAGTCTGATGTTGATGCTTTCGCTTGGGCATCGCACGGGATTGCTCGACACGATGGCGGCAATGGAGTCAGCCACCAGCGAAGAGATCGCTAGGCGAGCCAAGCTGAACGAACGCTATGTTCGCGAGTGGCTCGGCGCGATGTTCACCGGCGGGATTGTTGAGTTGGATGCCGAGGCGAATACCTATCGCCTTCCACCCCGGCACGCCCATTGGCTGACGCGGGGCGGGTTGGGAGATAACTATGCCTCGCTCGCTCAATGGATTGGTTTGCTGGGGAGTGCTGAGGACTTGGTGGCCGAAGCGTTCAAGCATGGACAGGGCGTGCCGTACTCGGCTTACCGACGCTTTCACGAAGTGATGGCTGAGGAGAGCGAACACACGGTCGTCAACGCTCTGGAAGAACACATATTGCCGCTCGTCCCCGGCCTGACGCAGCGGCTTGAGGAGGGGATTGAGGTGGCCGACGTAGGATGTGGGCGCGGTGAAGCGGCGCTGAGATTAGCAACTTTGTTTCCCAACAGCCGCTTCACCGGGCTCGACTTTAGTGAAGACGCGATCGCCGCCGCGATGACCGAAGCGAGTGAACGCGGCTTGAGTAACGTCCGCTTCATGCTGCAAGACGCGGGCGACTGGAATGCACGTGGCCAGTTTGATCTCGTGCTGGCATTTGACGCCGTTCACGATCAGATCGATCCGGGCCGAGTGTTAGAGAATATCTACTCGGCGCTACGCGAGGACGGTGTCTTCTTGATGCAAGACATTGGTGCTTCCAGCCATACCCACCAAAACAAAGACCACGCCATGGGGACGTTTCTGTACACGATTTCTTGCATGCACTGCATGAGTGTCTCGCTCGCCTCGGGCGGAGCGGGCTTAGGAGCCGTGTGGGGTAAGGAACTGGCGATCGACATGCTCGACCACGCAGGTTTCAGCAACGTCGCGGTCGAGGAGCTGCCGCACGATGACATGAATTACTACTACGTTTGCGAGAAGGAGTAATCCTTGAAAACTCGCAGCACACAGAGAATGGAAACGTAAAAGAATTAACCACAGAGAGCACGGAGTACACGGAGAAGAATTAGACAGGATTTAAAGGATATACAAGTTTAGAAGCAGTTCTGCCGATCATGGAGAGCTGCAACAGCAACAACAAACTAAGTGAAGTATTCGCTATCCAAGTTTGCTATAGGAATAGACATCGAAAGTTCGTTCACAGAATCCTGTGCATCCTGTTAATCCTGTCAAAAAGAACTCCGTGTTCTCTGTGATCTCCGTGGTGAAATAAAGATGACAGTCCAGCCACCCGTCGCGTCCACGAGATCGAGCCGTGTGGAAAGAGATCGAGATTCCCGGAGGGTTCAATCCGCTGGGAAGAAGTTCTCGATAACCACCTCTTCACGCGGTAGTTGCCCTCCTCGTGGGCGCGCGGGCTGGGCGGCCTTGCCGATGACAAGCATCATGGCAATTTCGTGATCGTCCGGCAGGTGGATCAACTCGGCAACGCGGTCACGGTCAAAGCCGATCATCGGGCACGAGTCGTAGCCCATCGCCTTCGCGGCAAGCATCAGCGTCTGAGCAGCGATGCCGCAGGAACGCATCACCTCGTCCCGCTGGACGGACTCACGCCCGTTGTAGAAGTTGCCGATCATCGGAACCAACGTATTGCCTATTTCTTCAGGAGCATTCTGCCAATAGCGTTCAGGTTCCCGACCGTAAGCTTTGATGTCCCCGCAAAGGACAAACGTCAGTTGTGCCTCTTCGACTTGTGCCTGGTCCCAAGCCGCGGCCCGGACGGACTTCTTCAGCTCAGGATCTTTGATCAGTACGAATCGCCAGTTCTGGATGTTGAAGGACGTGGGCGAGAGCAGGGCCAGGTCGAGCAGGCGATCAATGTCTGCTTGAGGCATGTCAAACGAGGTGTCGTAATGCTTGACCGAACGGCGTTCTTGGATGGCAGTGAGGGTGTACAAAATTCTACTCCTTAATATTCGACGATAAGACACAGAGGAAGCAAAGAAACTTTTTGGAACCACAGATCGACACAGATGAACGCAGATGTTTCAATATAGGTAGACAACAAGTAATCGAGCATAGGGAGATTGTCAGCTTTACCTCAGACTCCGTAGAACTGAGATCTGTGTCTATCCGTGTTCATCTGTGGTTACTTCTACTTTGCGCTTCTCTGCGTTCTTCGCGTATTTGCGTCAATAAGTTAGGTTTCGTAAACAATCCGCCCGTGGCTCTGGCTTCGGCTGATCCGGTCCGTCGCGTAGAGTCCCGCGAGGATGAACTCCACGCAGGAAGCTCGCACAGCGGGGCTTTCGCTCGCATTCACCTCGAAAGCCTTGTCCCAAACCGGCGGAACACGCTGGATTAGCTCAGCGTAGTGGGTTGAAGGGAGCATGTCGCCCACTTCGATCTTGACGCCCTGGGAAAAGATCTCAGCAATCTCGGCTAAGCCATGTTTGTCCACGTACTCGTTGAACACGGTGGAAATCGCTTCGGCAACCACAGCGTCGAGCACTTGCCGTTCGCTCATTTGGTGGGTGCCCATGAGGTCGAGTTCGAGCTTGCCGAGCGACGACGCATACAGATGTCCCAGATCGCTGATCCGCGGCACTGCTGGCGATTCACCAAGTACAGCCGCACGATGCCGGGCGGAAGCAAGCATTGTGCGATAGTTGGCCAGCGATAACCTTGCCGAGACACCCGATTGTTGATCGACGAACTTTGACTCGCGAGCAGCGCGGCTGATCTCTTCAACGAGTTCCTTCATGAAGTACGGGACCACGACTTCGTTGCTACTGCCGTCCTCAACTTCTTGCTCCATAATCTCGACGCCTAATTGGCGTTCGAGTGGATAGTGGGTCTGGATCATCGAGCCGATGCGATCCTTCAATTGCGGAATCACTTTGCCGCTACGATTGTAGGTGGCAGGGTTGGCGCTGAAGAGGATCAGCACGTCGATATCGAACTTCACCGGATAGCCACGGATCTGGACGTCGCGTTCTTCGAGAATGTTGAAGAGGCCCACCTGGACGAGCTCGTCAAGCTCAGGCAGTTCGTTCATCGCGAAAATGCCACGGTGCATGCGCGGAATCAAACCGAAGTGCAAAGCTCCTTCGGCGCCCATGCTAACGCCCGCTGCGAGTTTCGCGGGGTCGATCTCGCCGATGATGTCAGCGAACTTCGTGCCGGGAGCTAACCGTTCCGCGTAGCGATCTTCCCGGCGCCACCAGCCGATACGAATCTCCTCAGGCGGCAGGTTGGCAACGATCTCCTTACCTCGCCTGGTGATTGGATTCAGCGGGTCGTCGTGCAGAGGAATCTCAGGATCATCGATGTAGGGAATCGCCGGATCGAGAAACTCCGCAATCAGTCGCATCAGTCGGCTCTTCGCTTGGCCTTTTTCGCCGAGGAAAAGCATGTCGTGCTGAGCGAGCAAAGCGACGTTGAGTTCGGGGATGACCGTGCTGTCATAGCCAACAATCCCCGGATACAGGGGCTCGTCACCACGTAGCTTTTCGAGGAAGTTATCGTGAATCTCTTGCTTGACGGTGCGACTTTTCCAGCTGCTTTCTTTGAGTTCAGCAAGGGTAGAAGCTTGCGGAGTGGAATCGGGCGTGTCGGACATGCTGCCAGGGGTACCGGAGGGGAGTTGGCGGGGGAAGTTACGATTATAGAGCCGTAACCTGGCTTGCCAACTTAACGCGCTGCACTTCTGACACTGCTCGTGGCTAAGCCGCCAAGCGGGTGGTGTGAGTGTTCGCCTGGAGAATCTCTAGCGTGCGCTCAGGGGCGTGTTGCTCGCCGTATTGGAGGGCGAAGCTTCGAGCCGAATCGCGGTAGTGCTGGTAGTGGTTCAGCATTTCTCGAAGCAGCAGAGGGATCTGTTGCGGCTCGGCAGCAATGAGGCCGACCCGACTCGTCGGAGCGTCGGACGCGCTGTTGATGAAGCTGAGTTCGAGATGGTCGAGCTCCATCATTCGATTGGCGTACGCATTGGACAGTTCGATGTTTAGGTAAGAAGCATCTTTGGGCACGTTGATCAGAATCGCCGGCTCAATGGCAGAGTCACGGGCGACGCCACAGAGGGAGACTTGCTGATCTCCCTTCGCGTTACCTGATTCGTCAATCGAACGGACTGTAATCCGCACGTACTGACCTTGGAATTGTTCAGGGTCCCAATTCCACGAGAGAACGGCTTTTCGTTCTGTTGGTGAATTGGATTCGGGGATCGCCACGGTCGCTGAAGCAACCCGGCCATGATCTCGAGTTTTCCAGATTGAGGGCAGGTTCGCATCGAGACTGATCTTGGCTTCCTTCAGCAAATGCCGAGCGTGGCAATATTGCTCGCCTTGGATTTGTTCCGAGAGCCAGCACCCTCCCGGCACGATCACTGGCACGCCGGCGCTGAGCATCTCGAGGAGGATTCCGCTTGCGCGTGAGTGGTACCGATCGCTGTCGTAAAGGAACAAGCCGACGTCGGAGCCACGGATAAACTCTTCGTACTCGTCCGAAGTAAGGGGATGCTTCACAACGACTACGGGAGAACGATCCCCAGCCGCTGAGCAATCACTAACCGTGGCTCTTGCCAGTCCCGCTTTGCCCAGATGACGACGGACTCGCTTCGGGTTGATCTGCACGGCCAGTTGCATGTCGCCCTGCTGCAAGAGGTCTGCCGTATCGCTCAGCATGTTCGTCAGTGAGTAGCCATACTTCTCACGACGCACCATCCCGGCACACGAAACTCTTAGCGGCCGCCCCACGGTAGGCTTCTCGTTCGGCTTGCGGAAAACCTCGCCGACAGGGTAGGGCAGATGTTGAAAATCGCCGATGCCCAAGCGATTGTACTGGCGGCACATTGCCTCAGTGGTGGCGTAGAAATGAAACTTGTGGTCGGGGACAGCTTGCTTGGCGAAATTGATTTGCCGATCGAATCGAAGCTGGCGTTCCTGCTGCGAGGCGTGCTCGGTCTCGCGACCTTTGAAGGCGTCGAAGTGAAACTGCATGTGCCAGTCGAGTTGAACGCTCTCAGGGTGGGTCCGCAAGAAGCGGATCAGCCCCAACAGGTCGAATTCACCAAGGGTCGGCAAGAAGACACGGTCCGCAGGATCCCAATCGGTCTTTGCAAAAACCTGTTCGCAGCCAGCGACAAACGCTTCGAGCTGATCAATCCGCTGCCGCTGCCGCCAGCGTTCGAGCGGCCTGAGGACCATTCGCGGTCCCTTCTCAGCCAAGGGGCGACCTTCAACATCCACGGCATACCGGCTCCGACCATCCACACCTAGTTGGTGAGCCTTGCGTGCTTGATAGTCGAATGCCGGAATCACTTCCCAACTTACAGGAAACGAATCGGGAGAAAGCGATCGATGAGTGGCGAGTACCGGATGATGCCCCTGCTTCTCGGCGGCGGTCAGCATGTCGCGCGCGTACTGGAAGTTGTGTCCTCCCATACGCTTGAGACCGTGATCAATTAGGATGAATCGTGACATGCAGTTTGGAGAAGCTTAGGCGGCTCGCGAGGGTGCTAGCAGGTTGTTTGAGAAGAGCTGGCGGGCGGCTCGACGGAGCTTTCGTGTGAGTTTGTCTTGGTAATAGCAGCGACCGAAGGAATATCGGTCTGCTTCCCGATGGCGATAGACGCTGGCCGGATGAGTTATCTCATGTATCGGCACCGTCGGCTGGTTGGCATGGGGATGATCTGCGTTTTTTGTGTGCGTTCCTGCTTCGCCGAAGCCAATGTTGCTGACGAGGTTGGTCGCCGGAAGAGCGGTCAGGCCATGCTCTGCCCAGCAGGTGAATTGATAAGCGAACGCCCAACTGTCGATTTCGCCGCCGAACTGACGCTCGAAGATGTAGCGCCAGTAGTCGGCTTCGGCTGGGGAGTCGGCCATGAGTTCCGGGCCGCCTGAGTCGCGGAAACTTGGCCAACGGCTAAGCGACAAGTCGCATTTTTGCCAAGCACGCCGCCACGTGGCCCAGCCCCAGCAGTGCATGTATTTGCTGAAGTAGTAACTGTCCGGGGAGCGGCTTTGCCCATCTTGCCAGTTGTTGCCGCTGATAGCCATTACGCGCTGATCGTCTGCATACCGCTTGAGCAGTTGTTCGCAGAAAGGAAAGAATGTGGGGTCGGGCAGGCAATCGTCTTCGAGAATGATTGCTTGCTCAGTTTGCCCAAAGACCCAGTTCAAACCTTCGGCGACGCCGAGCTTGCAGCCGTGATTCTCCATAGAGAACCGTGTTCTTAGATCGCAATCCCAATCGAGATTCTCGAAAAGTGCCCTCGTCGCGGCGACCTGCGAGGCTTCGTTGGGACGATCCACACGCGGTCCATCTCCGCAGACAAACAACGTCTTGGGGCGTTGTTTGGCCACTTCCGCTAACACGCGGGCGGTCATGTCTGGGCGGTTGAACACCAACATCACGACAGGGGTTTCTAAGGGGTGGGGTCCCATTAGGCGGCCCTCGTTTCTGCGGACTGGGCTACCAGAGCGCGGTAGAGTTCGGCATACCGTGGCGTCTGCACACGCTGATCGAAGTGCTCGAGAACAAACTGACGTGCTGCTTGCGACATCCGCTGTCGTGCTTCCTGATTGTCGAGCATCCACTGCAGGTCGTCCGCCAAGCCAGCGACATCGCCTAGCTGCGAGAGTAGCCCCGTCTGACCAGGCAACACGTATTCGGGGACAGCGGTCGTGTCGTACGCAACGACCGGCACGCCGCAGGCCATTGCCTCAACACTCACGAGCCCGAACGACTCCGCCCGGCTTGGTTGAGCGAACACGTCCATCGCCGAGTAAGCTTTGGCAAGTTGAGTGGTGCTCTCAATCACACCAAGCGGATGCAATTGGACACCTGTGGGTAGCGCCACGTCTTTGGTCGCATTTCCGAAGGCAATCAGGTGGATCGGTCCCTCGTGTTTCACCTTTGCTACTGCGGCAAGCAGGTCTTGAAAACCTTTCCGAGGATTCCTCAGTGAAGCGGCACCGCAGCCGATGGTTGGTTCGTCGGTGGGAATGCCAAGTCGCTGCTTGGCAGAATGCTTTTCGCTGGGCTTGAAGACTTCTAGATCAAGGCCGTGGGGAATCGTCTGAATACTATTTGCTTGCTGACCGATCGAACTAGCGCGTGCGCACTGTTCCATCCAACGACTGGGGGCAACAAGGTGCAAGTTCTTGCCGGCCAGGGAATCGACTTTTGTTTTCCAAGCCTCCGGGACGAGCCGGGGGAGTGCCGCTGGTCCCATTTGCGGACAAACGCTGCAGGACTGCTTGTACTCTTCACAAGCGTCCGCATGATGGCAACCGCCAGTCAGCGGGTTCATATCGTGCAGCGTCCAGACGATGGGCGTTTGGTCGTCGATACTCGCGAAGAACGACTCGTAATCAACGAAGTTGGCGATCCAGTGCAGGTGAATAACGTCGGTCCCGCGGGCGTCGAAGTCGACGGGAGTCGTTTCCGCTTGATTTGGCAGTGTGAAGATCTCCAGCCCATGAGGGCGCCCTTTCAACGAACGCTTGAGATTGATTCTTTGCCAGCGATAGCGGACCCGACTCTTCAGTCGCCCCCAGAACGATGGTTCAGGCTTTGTCCAACGTAACTCCTCGCTTGCGGCCAGCTTCTGAAGGTTAGCCCCTCGCTTGCGGTCTCGCCGCGGCGGCCTATACCAAAATCGACTCTCCACACCCGCCGCGCACAGCGATTCGTGCAGGCGCATGGCCGCGACGGCAGCACCGCCGGTGGCGAGGGTGTTGATGTGATCGATTCGCATAGCAATAGCCTTGCGCGACATGATGCGCGCGGATTATCCCCATAAAGTTGCCTATTAGGCGTGGCGAACCGTAAGAAAACGAAAGCTTTAGATCAAGTTCAACTGGCTGAAATCTGTAGCCCTCTCGTTCCGCGAGAGGAATGGCGACACTCTAGCAACACTTCGCAATGAGTACGGATAAACTAGAGCACTCGACTACTGCTGAACCTCTCGCGGAGCGAGAGGGCTACAATAGCTAGCACTACTCAGCTTCAGCATCGAGAGCCGAATCGTAGAACTTCAGCAGATCCTTGCGTAGTTTCACCAACGAGGGCTCGTGAACGTACATCATGTGGCCCCCTTCGTAGTACTCAAGCTGGATATGGTCGCGGTACTCGGGGGGAAGGCTGAGGTGATTGCGGGTGTACTCCATCGCATACGGTGGGGTGGCGAGGTCGTAATAGCCGCACGCGGCAAACACACGCAGGTAGGGGTTGTCGGTCATTGCCTTGCGGAGCGTATTGGTGGCATCGACATAGCGGTTGGTGAATTCGCTGTAGTCCCAGGGATGGACGTTGCCGGTGAGGATTTCGTAGACACGTTCTTCTTCGACTTCCAGCACCTCTCGGAGATACTGATTCATCGCCGAGGTGAAGGGACCAAAAACGGCTGCCCCGCTCGGATCGTGACCGGTGTATTCGCCGATCGAGTTCTTATCGCTTCCCGTATAGCGACTATCAAATCGGCCAACGACGAGCCGACGATCGCGCAGCAACTCCTTACCGAACTGGTGCATGCTGACGCGCAAGTTTGCCCGGTCTAGGTAGTCTTCGCTAAGGCCCGTAAGCTCCGACATCCGTTTGATGACTTTCGCTCGCTCTTCCTCAGGCAGCGTGTCGCCTTGGAGTAAGGCGTTCAAATACTTGCCGCTGGCAAACTTCTCCGCCCGAGCGACGACTTTTTCCAACGACTGCTTCTGCAGGTGCTCAGGCAACGCCTTGTGATACCAAGCGGTCGCCGCGTAGCCGGGGAGAAATAGGCCGTAGGCGATGTCGTTGTTGCCGCCCGCTCGAAGCGTTTGAAAGTCAACGACCGCCGAGACCAGCACGACCCCGTTGAGATACATGTGGTAACGATCTTGCAAGCGACCGCTGAGTCCTGCTGCCCGCAAGCCGCCATAGCTTTCACCGAGCAGAAATTTGGGCGATCCCCAACGGCCATATTTGGTGGTGTAGTCGTGAATGAACTGACCGACCGACTTGAGGTCTTCGTCGTAACCGTGGAACTGATTCTTCTTCTCGCCCTTCGCGGGCCGGCTAAACCCAGTACTGACTGGGTCGATGAATACCAAGTCCGTCTTGTCGAGCAACGAGTAGGGATTAGCAATCAGTTCCGCCGGCGGTTTCATGCGGCCCGCATCGGAATCGAGCTTCACGCGTTGCGGACCGAGCATGCCCAGATGGAGCCAGACGCTCGAAGAGCCAGGGCCGCCGTTAAAGCAAAACGTGACCGGACGGGGCCCATCGGACTCAACGGTGTACGCAACAAAGAAAACATCGGCCTTGGTTTTCCCGTCGTCGGTCTTCTGCGGCAGCTTGCCGGCGGTCGCGGTGTAAGCAACTTCTTGGCCGTCGATCGTCACCGAGCCGTTGGTGACTTTGGGGTCGCTAGCGTCATTGTCCTTCTTTGCATCGGACTTCTTCTCAGGAGTTTCTGACTCTGCCTTCGCTTCCTGCTTTTCTTTGTGATGGTCCGCGTAAGAAGCCGAAACGAGAAATGAAAGACAAAGTAGGCCGCCGAAGAGAGTCATCAAGTAACCGCGGGACATTCAAACGAGCTCCGTAAAGTTATGCAGATTATGTGCCGGTTGTGCACAGAGATTTGTGGAAACAGCCCTCTAGTATAGTCAGCGAACTCACCGAGGACTTAAAGAAGGCGCCTCCGGATTTAAGGAATTCGGTAGAAGCGTTCGCGTCATACCCGCCAGTACACGCTACAACGTGCCTGGAAATACCGACAACCTCACCCCCCAATCCTTTTCCGCAAGCAGGAAAGGGAATCATGAAGTGATGATTCGCCCTCCAGCTATTCGGGCTTGGAAAGTCCCTGCCGCTGGCTGCGTTTCTGCCACTTTTCTTGGGCGAGTTTGCGCATGTCATCTGTCTGATCGTACTCGTCGACGATCTCCAGCCCCAGCAGAGTTTCGAGTACATCTTCAAGTGTGACGATGCCCTCGAAGCCGCCGAACTTATCAACCACCTTCGCGATATGGGCACGTTCGGCCAGTAATAGCTCGAATGCAACCGTGATGCCGTCATCCTCTCCTATCGCTAGCAGTGGGCGGGTGAAGGAATTTAGCTGGCGATCCGTCTCGCCGGTAGCGATCGCGTTGAGAAGATCACTTCGCAAAACGAACCCAGTGCAGTGGTCACGCTGTTTGTCGAAGAGCGGAATACGCGAGACAGGTAGATCGGGAATCTGCTGGGCAACGTCGCTCACCGTTTGCGATTGCTCCATGGCAATCACCACGGTGCTTGGGGTCATCACATCTTCGACCGTGACCTTCTCCATGCGCAGGAGATTGCGGAGGATTTTGGTCTCATGGCCACGCAGCTCGCCGGCTGTAGCGCCCAATTCTGCGACGGCAGCAATTTCGGCACGCGTTACGAGCTCCTGCTCCTTCGACCCGCTGAGCAGCTTCGTGACAAATTCCGAAAGCCAAACCAGCGGCAACATCAAAATGATCAGCCAGTCGATCATCCATGCCACCGGGCTGGCCAGCCTGCGCCAGTGGAGAGCGCCGATCGTCTTGGGGATGATTTCGCTGAAAACAAGAATCAGCAGCGTGAGCACGGCACTGATAACGCCCACATATTGGTCGCCATAGACTTTCGTCGCCTGCGCACCCACACCCGCGGCGCCGACGGTGTGGGCGATGGTGTTGAGGCTAAGGATGGCTGACAACGGTCGATCGATGTTTTGCTTGAGGCGTATGATCCGCTTTGCAGACGCGGTCTCCTCCTGTCTCCGCTCCGCGAGGAAGCTTGGAGTGACCGAAAGCAGTACCGCTTCTGCGATTGAGCAGAGGAAGGAAAAACCGATGGCGATTGCTAGGTACAGCAGCAGGAGCGTGATTTCCATGGCATCTAGAAAGCAGGGGTTAGTGACGAATGACGAACTACAGAAAAGTCAGCGGGTTCAACACTGTTCACTCATCTGTTACACACCCCTCGCTCGCACTCTTCACATTCTTGATGTACTTGTAGAGTGTCCCTCGCATCGCCTTGTAAGCGGGAGCTTTCCACGCTTCTTTTCGTTGGGCGAGTTCTTCGTCGCTGACGTCTACCGTGATGGTGTTCGCTTCAGCGTCGATCGTGATCCGATCACCGTTCTGCACCAGCGCAATGGGGCCGCCTACTTGGGCCTCGGGCGTGACGTGGCCCACAATGAATCCGTGGGAACCGCCGCTGAAGCGACCGTCAGTCATCAGGGCAACGTCGGCTCCTAGCCCAGCACCCATAATTGCGCTGGTGGGGGTGAGCATCTCTGGCATGCCGGGACCGCCTTGGGGGCCTTCATAGCGGATGATCACCACGTCGCCTTTGTTGATTTTTTTCTCTTCGAGGGCGGTGAGCATGTCTTCCTCGCTGTCGAAGCAGTTAGCGATTCCTTCGAACAGCAGGCCTTCCTTGCCAGTGATCTTGGCTACCGCACCCTCCGGGCAGAAGTTGCCTCGCATGATCCGCAAGTGGCCGGTTTCCTTGATCGGATTGGTCACCGGACGGACAACCTCTTGGCCCTCAGATAGCGCTGGCAACGCAGCCAAGTTCTCCGCGATGGTTTTGCCAGTAACCGTCAGGCAGTCGCCGGTGATCATGCCTTCATCCAGCAGCAACTTCATCACTGCGGGCGTGCCGCCGACTTCGTGGAGTTCTTCTTGAACGAATCGACCGCTCGGCTTGAGGTCGGCCAAAAGTGGCGTACGATTACTCACGGCTTGGAAGTCGTCAATCGTGAGCTTCACATCGACCGAGCGGGCCATCGCCAGCAGATGTAGAACTGCATTGGTGGAACCGCCGACGACCGTCAAGTAGACGATTGCATTCTCAAACGCTTCGCGCGTCATAATGTCGCGTGGCTTGATATCTTTCTCCAGGAGATGATAGATCGCCTTACCCGCCTCGCGACATTCTTTCAACTTATCGGGGTCGACCGCGGGGATTGAAGAACTGTACGGCAACGACATGCCCATCACTTCTATCGCTGAAGCCATCGTGTTGGCCGTGTACATGCCGCCGCAGGCACCGGCACCTGGGCAACTGACTTTGACGATTTCCTTGCGTTCTTCCTCAGTGATTTTTCCGGCCAGGTATTCGCCGTAACATTGAAACGCGCTGACGATGTCGCGTTTCTCGCTTTCCTCCGTGAAATGAGTGAAGCCTGGTTTAATGGTTCCGCCATAAACCATCAGGGCAGGGCGGTTCACGCGGCCCATCGCCATCAGGCAGCCCGGCATGTTCTTGTCGCACCCAGGGATGGTCACAAGGGCGTCGTACCATTGGGCCCCCATGACGGTTTCGATGCTGTCGGCAATCAGGTCACGCGACTGCAGAGAAAAACTCATCCCGCTGGTGCCCATGGAGATGCCATCAGAAACCCCAACGGTGTTGAACCGCATCCCCACGAGGTCCGCTTCTGCCATCCCCTTTTTCACTTCTCCCGCGAGGTCGAGCAGGTGCATGTTGCAGGTGTTGCCCTCATACCAAACGCTGGCGATGCCCACCTGGGGCTTTTGCATGTCCTCTTCAGTCATGCCGGTGCCATAGAGCATCGCCTGGCTGGCACCTTGGGATTTGACTTGGGTGATTTTGCTACTGAACTTGTTAAGCATTGTGAGGGGCAAGGGGTTAAGAGCGAAAAGTGAATTAAGTATCGAGCCTACCTATCCCCCAGCGCAAGCTGGGGGTCGATTCCGGAGCCGATATTCTAACGTGAACCCAAGCCTTGCGCCACGGGCTAGAGAGGCGGTATTCTCCGCTTGTGAACTCGCTCCCGCCCTGGGCGGTCCTTCATAAGGCCGGTATCATAAGCGGTTCTACCCACACACAAACCATCCATCCCTAGCTATGCCCACTACTTCCGTCGACCACACCGAGCTTCTCCAATCGCTCATGGAGGAACGTATCCTCGTTCTCGATGGGGCGATGGGCACACAGATTCAGGCCCTGGGACTTGAAGAGGCAGATGTCCGGGGGGAAAGGTTCGCTGATCACACAAAAGATCTCAAGAACTTTTCTGACATCCTCTGCCTCACCCGGCCTGATGACATCACGGAGATCCATCGCCGCTATTACGCAGCCGGGGCGGACATTGTCACGACTAACACCTTTGGCGCTAGTGTCGTAGGGATGGACGAGTTTGATCTGCCGGACTCCTTCGTTGAAGAAATCAACGCTGCGGCAGTCGCCTGCGCGGTGAAAGCACGGGACGAGTTCAACGAGAAGACGCCCGACCGACCCCGATTCGTCGCCGGTTCGATCGGCCCGACGACTAAGCAAACGGCCATCAGCACCAAGGTTGACGACCCTGCGTACCGCGGGACGACTTTCACGGAGATGGAAGCGTCGTACTACGGACAGATCAAAGCTTTGGCCGAATCTGGCATCGATATCCTTATGGCCGAAACGGTCATCGACACGCTGAACCTAAAGGCTTGCCTCTTCGCCGTCCAACGCTATTTCGACGAGTCGGGCAGCCGCCTACCGGTGATGGTTTCAGCGACGTTCGATAAAGGCGGTGCGACGTTTGTCTCTGGGCAATCGGTTGAAGCGTTCTGGCATGCAGTTTCGCACTTCCCGATGCTTACCGTCGGCATGAATTGTGCGCTTGGCCCTGAACTGATGAGACCGCACCTGGAAACTCTGCAGAGCGTCTCAGGATGCTATATCAGTTGCCACTCCAACGCTGGCCTACCGAACGAGATGGGCGCCTACGATCTCGACCCTGCGGGCATGGCCAAGTATGTCGGTGAGTTTGCGGACGCCGGCTGGCTGAATATCGTCGGCGGTTGTTGCGGCACCAGTCCCGCGCATATCGAAGCAATCGTTGATCGCGTGAAAAACGCCAAGCCGCATCAACGCGTGAAATTGGAACCACGCCTGCGTCTCAGTGGCACGCAGCCGATGGAATTGCGTCCTGAAAGCAACTTCCTGATGATCGGCGAGCGCACGAACGTCACCGGTTCACGAAAGTTCGCCCGCCTGATCAAGGAAGAGAACTACGAAGAAGCGATCGAAATAGCACGCAGCCAGGTAGAAGGCGGAGCGAACGTCATCGACATCAACATGGACGAGGGACTGCTCGACTCCGAAGCGGTTATGACCAAATACCTGCGTCTGATCGCCGGCGAGACGGATATCGCGGCCGTCCCGGTGATGGTTGACAGTAGTAAATGGTCGGTCTTGGAAGCCGGCCTGCAGGCGATTCAGGGCAAGCCGATTGTCAATTCGATTAGCCTCAAGGATGGCGAAGAGGAGTTTCTCCAGCGGGCCAAGCTCTGCCGCCAGTACGGTGCTGCCGCGGTGGTGATGGCTTTCGACGAGGAAGGCCAAGCCGCAACGAAGTCAGACAAGGTGCGGATCTGCCAACGTGCCTACAAACTGCTGACCGAGAAGATCGACTTCCCGGCGAGCGACATCATCTTCGACCCGAATATTCTTACGGTCGCTACCGGGATCGAAGAGCACAACAACTATGCCGTCGATTTCATCGAAGCGACACGCGAAATTAAAGCGGCATGCCCTGGCGTGCACGTTTCTGGTGGCGTGTCGAACGTAAGCTTTTCCTTCCGAGGTAACGATATAGTCCGCGAGGCAATTCATTCCGCGTTCCTCTATCATGCGGTCAACGCCGGTCTCGACATGGGAATCGTCAACGCCGGGCAGCTTGAAGTCTATGACGACATCGATACCGAGTTGAAGGAACGCGTCGAGGACGTGCTGCTCAACCGAAGGGACGACGCCACTGAACGCCTTGTCGACTTCGCCGAAAACATCAAAGACAAGTCGAGTGGGCGTTCCGCTTCAGCGGATACGCAGTGGCGTAACGGCACGGTCGAGGAACGCCTCCAGCACGCCCTGCTCAAAGGCATCGTCAAACATGTCGAGGAAGATACCGAAGAAGCCCGCCAGAAGTACGACACGTGCCTGCAAATCATCGAAGGCCCACTGATGGACGGCATGAGTGTGGTCGGCGATCTGTTCGGTGCCGGGAAAATGTTTCTGCCGCAGGTCGTTAAGTCGGCACGTGTAATGAAAAAGTCGGTCGCTTACCTCACTCCCTTCATGGAAGCGGAGAAGGAAGCCGCGGGCACCGCGGGGCAGGCGCGCGGAAAAGTGCTCCTGGCGACGGTGAAAGGAGATGTGCATGACATCGGCAAGAATATCGTCGGCGTCGTGCTTGGCTGCAATAACTTTGAAGTGGTTGACCTGGGCGTGATGGTTGCGTGCGAGACAATTCTCGAAGAAGCGAAGAAGCACGACGTGGATTTGATCGGCCTTTCGGGGCTCATTACTCCGAGCCTCGACGAGATGGTCCACGTCGCGCGGGAGATGTCGCGTACCGAGTTCGACACGCCACTGCTGATTGGCGGAGCTACGACCAGTGCTAAGCACACGGCCGTGAAAATCGCCCCGCACTACGAGAACATTACTGCCCACGTGCTCGATGCGTCGCGGTCCGTGGGCGTTGTTGAGAAGCTGATCAACCCCGAGAGCCGCCCTGCGTTTGATGCGGAGAACCGTGAGCAGCAGGCGCAACTTGCCGCGTCGTTCGCAAAGCGACAGGCTGTGGCACTATTGCCTTACCAAGAATCGAAGGAGAAGCAGTTCCGGTCCGATTGGGATGCGATCGATATTCCTCAACCTGCTTTTACTGGGGTGCGTCGTTTCGAGGACGTTCAGCTTTGCAAGCTTCGAGACTACATCGACTGGTCCCCCTTCTTCCTGACGTGGGAATTGAAGGGTAAATATCCGAGGATTTTCGAGGACCCGAGTGTTGGCGAAGAAGCGAAACGCCTTTTCGACGATGCCAATGAACTGCTCGACCAAATCATTGCGGATGGTTCCTTAACGGCCAAGGGCGTTTATGGCTTTTGGCCCGCCACCAGCGATGGTGACGACATTCTGGTTTTCACGGACGATTCGCGGGCAGAAGTTCAAGCACGATTCTGTTGCTTGCGACAACAGTGGGAACGCAAAGGACAAGACACGTTCTATTCCCTAGCAGACTTCATCTCACCGCGAGGAAACGATTACCTGGGCGGGTTCGTTGTGACCGCCGGTATCGGTTGCGATGAGCTTGCTGCGAAATACGATGCTGAACACGACGACTTCAATTCGATTCTTGTGAAGGCACTCGCCGATCGCCTCGCAGAGGCTTTTGCCGAGTATGCCCACGAACAAGTCCGCCACGAGTGGGGCTACGGCAAAAACGAAGGCTTCAATAACGAAGACCTCATCGCCGAAAAATACCGCGGTATTCGCCCGGCCCCCGGCTATCCTTCGCAGCCGGACCACACGGAAAAGCGGACACTTTTCGACTTGTTAGACGCAGAGAAAGAAACTGGCGTAACGCTCACGGAATCGCTCGCCATGCACCCCGCTGCAAGCGTCAGTGGGCTCTATTTCGCCCACCCCGAGGCACGCTACTTTGCTGTCGATCGAATTAGCAAAGAACAGGTCGAAGACTATGCCCGCCGCAAAGGGATGAGCGTGGGAGAGGTCGAGCGTTGGCTGCGGCCTAATCTAGGGTATGAGGCGTGAGCCGACATCACGACTATCGACACGACCGCCCCTTGAGTTATGCTATCGCTCAGTCAGGCTCGACTCTCAAAACTGCGCAAGAAGACCCTGACTTGGCCATGAAAGAGCATCGTTACTCGTACATCAGCCACGCCACGATTGAATTCAATCCTGAGTTGCTACAAGAGCTGGCGGCCTCTTCAGGCGAGCGAAACGCGCGTGAAGGACTCACTGGCTTTCTGACATTTCACATGCATTATTTCTATCAGTACGTTGAGGGGCCGGAGACTGCCCTTCGATCGCTCAGAGAGCGACTGCAAAAGGACACGCGGCACACGATTCAAGATGAACTTTCAGTGCAGCCAATCGAATCGCGATTGTTTCTCGGTTGGAATATGAAGTACCTCGAACACGAACAAATGCAGACCTTCTTCACTGCGGAAAACTTGGCTGCCAATCTTGTTGAAGATGTCATCACGCCGCAAGGTGGGTTGCGCAGTGTGTGGGAATGGAAAGTGGAGCAAATCGCGAATGTCGTCGCCCGAACCATGCAACATGTTTAGCTGCTACTTCAATGCCCACCACACGCAACGCCGACCGGCAGCCTCGATGAATTGAGTCAGTGGCCGTGGCCGAAGTTTCCTCCCAGCGCGGCATTGTTGCTCGTCTCCAACTTTCTCCCGCTTGTAGGCGTGATTCTCTGGGACTGGAGTCCCTTCATCATCCTGTTGCTGTACTGGTTAGAGAATGTTGCCGTGGGGGTCACAACGGCGCTGAAAATCTTTCTCTGCAAGGGAGGAGAAATCAAAGAACGTGTTGGCACCGGCGGATTCTTTGCATTGCACTACGGGATCTTTACACTTGTGCACGGCGTCTTTGTCTTCGCCCTAGGTGGATTCGTTGGCGAGGAATACTACGGCGGGAAAATCTGGGAACACAATTGGTGGCTGTTGGGTCTGACCGCGATTTCATTGGTCGGTAGTCATGCTTTCGATTTCATCTACGAATATCTCTGGGAAGGCCGTGGACGACAACTAAGCCCCAACCAACTCATGTGGCGGCCCTATCCGCGGATGCTCGTGTTGCACGTGACGATTGTCCTTGGCGTGTTCCTAGCAATGGCACTCGGCGGGTCGTGGGCGGTGATCGCGCTGCTGGTCGTTCTGAAGACGGGGGTCGATTTCGTCCTTCAGCTTGTGCTTCGTGTGGAGTGACTTGGGTCATCAACGAAGTCCGCGCCCGAGGTTGCCGCTGCGCGATCTGATTGAAGCAGCCAAGAACCCTAAAACGAACAAACCGATTGAACCTGGCTCCGGTACGAGGAATGTCTGTTGGGCCAGTGGCGAACTGCTCCACCCGTAGTTGAGCTGCCAGCGTTCGAGGTCCAGGGAGTCGACGAGGCCATCCAGGTTTGCATCTCCTAGAGAACTCTCTGGGTTAACAAGGCTTTTGGCCGTTTGCCATTTGAGAAAATCGTTGCCGGCGATGTTGCCATCGTCGCCAAAATCGCCCAGCAGTACCGTTGAACTACGGCGATCTACCAGCAACTCGAGCTGCGTGACATTGGCTGCCGCCAGTTGGTGCGTGCCGGCGTCCAAAGCCGCTACGGTTAGTTCTTTCCAAATACCACCCTGCCTGCCAATAACACGGTAGCGTCCGGCTTCGGTGACGTTAACATTCCAGTCGTTGGCGCCGACGGAACTTGCCACGAGCGGTGCCGGGCGATGGTCGGTCGGGAAGTTGGGGTTGTCGGCATGGCCCTCGCCTGCGACATCATAGAACGACTCAAGCTCGTCATCGTACAGATCGCGCACGCCGCTACTGTACCAGAGGCTATGTCCAGCAGCCCCCTCTTGCCGGGTGCGGTTGATCATTTGCAGGACATCCGCGGCTGGCGTGGCAGCACCGGAACCGTTAATTCGGATGCCAACAATCAGTTCGTCGAGATCGTTCGGCTCGAATGGGGCGACTTGGGAGTCGATTGTCGAATTGAACGAGCCGATGCTGCTGCGATAAACTTGCGGCACAAACTCATCGAACAGATCGTCATCAACCCAAGTCGTCCAATCGGCGTTGAAGTTAGGCTCTGAAAATCCGGCGATCGACGGGCTGACGGAAAGCTGCAAATCAGGTCGGGCGGAGCGGACGGCTGCGGACAACTCAGCGGCAAACTCGCTCACCTGTTGCTGACGCCAGTTGCTAAAGGCGGTGTCGTTGACGTTCAGCGGAAGCAGATTACCCGTGTCAGCGTGATAGAGGCCAGCGGTTGTCGGATCCCAGCCAAATTCACGCGGCCAAGCCAGTCGATCATCGAACTGGATCCCATCGAGATCGTAACGTTCGACGGCTTCCAACGTGATATCGATGAGGAACTGCCGCACTTCGGGAACCGCCGGATTCATCCAAGCGAAGCCATTGGAACCGTTCGCGAATTGCCCAGTTTGATCCTGCAGAAGCCAGCCCTGATTGCGCATGTGAGTGGCTAGTGGATTCGAGGGAGTACCTCCGGAGCCAACGAATTGGGCGGCAAAGCCGTACTCGAACCAAGCGGAGACGTTCATCTGATTGCGGTGGGCATTGATGAGCGTCTCCTGCATCAGGTCGCGATTACTGCCGAGAAAAGTTGAGCGATCAGGCCCGCCGGTCAGTGTAGCAAGGGTCGGAGAAGGAAAGTTCGTGTAGCCGTTCTTCCAACTTTCGACGTAGACGGTATTCAATCCAATCGAGCGTAGATCGCCGGTGACCGACTCCGTGTTGAAACCAGAGCGAATATGGTCCGGCCCGGTCGTTGTGAGCCAGGTGCCGCGCACTTCGGCTGGTGCCGCTTGAAGAAGTGTACTCGCTACCATTGCCGCGGTAAGCGTCGTCAAAAGAAGCGTAGATCTTCGGATGTGGGTTAGCATAACTGTGGTTCTCGTTTCCACTTTCTGGCGAATGTGGCTACGGCGTATTCGCTTGGTGCTTCGTAAGATCCCAGTCGATGGGGGTGCGCTGCTTCACAAGTTTCTGGACCCTTTCGATCGACTCGAACTGCTCGCGTGTCGTTTTCCCTTCTTTGGCCATATCTGCTGCCACGACACCTGCAGCAGTCCCCGTCGACCACTCAATAGGGTGCAGTCGCGTCGCGGAGTTCGCGAGAAAACTCTGCGACATCGTTTTTCCGGCAACCAGCAGGTTTTCGAACTGGTAGTGCGTCAGTGCACGGAACGGAATGTAAAACGGCAGCGTGTCGTGCGCTTCCTTCAAATACTCCGGCAGAATTTTACCGGTGAGCGGATGAATGTCAGCGGCATAGGCCCCTAATGCAATGCGATCAGGGAATTTCTCACCGGTTACTTGGGAAGCGGGTCCAGTCAGGCTAGCAAATTGAAGGACGAAGTCGTCCAACCCGATCGAGCGACGGGTGTCGCGAATGTAAGGGAGCTTCGCGAGGCCGTGGGCGGTGCCGAGCTCCCGCCCGTTAAGTGCGATGTTCTCGGGAGAGAACTTTTCCGGTGCCTGTTTCCGAAACCAATGATGCCAGCCGTAAGCACGCGCTTCCGCTGCCGCAAGCGTCTCCAGATTGATGCCTCCCCGCCAGTCGTCAACCGAAGCAGCCGTCTTATCCTTCGACAGGAATAAATAGCCGAACGGATAATCGTTGCCGCCTTGTTCGCGACTTGGCGAGTAACCCCAGTTTTGCAAACAAAGGTCGCCCACTGCAGGAGGCCCTTCGCCGCCGATACGTCGATACGTCCAGATGAGGTCCCAAGCGTTCGGCTTCTCCTGGTAATCGCCATAACCGAGGTGCTCAACTTCTTGCCCCGCTTCTGGCTGCGTCTGAGCCGTGTCGTGGATCTCTTGGACAAAACAATAGACGGTGGACTGACCGGCGGTGTCGAGGCAGTCTTTCTTCTGCTCTTCGATCTCTGCCCCTTGCAAATAGTCCGCACCGCTGAGTGCGAGGACTTCGCCCCACTCGGTAGCTTCAATGAACACCGGCATCTTGCCTGCACTGGCACAGAATTTCAAAACACGTTTCGTAAAACGCTGTGAATCGTCGGGCGAGTACCAGTCCGCTAGATCTTGCGACGGCAGGAGGTCGTAGCCGCGCGCAACGAGGGACGAACGAGGGCTTCTTTGGATCGCGATCAGCGATCGAATCTTCTTTCCCTGTTCATCCAGAGTGACTGACTTGACCACCGTTTCATGAAACACCACCAGATTCTCGCCTGCTGCTTCCTGAAGCGGCATGAGTTGCTTCTCTAAATAGATTGTTGGGCGGAAGCAGAACCGGCTCACCCAGCAATCGCCACATTCGTCGAGGCCTGTCAAAGTTTGCAGAAAGTTGCCCGTGATGTTTTTGGGGTCGCGAGCGATTTGCGAGACATTCAGCAACTGCTCTCCAGTCTCTTTGTCGGTGATCTTGTGCCACGCTTCGTCAATCGCTGGCACGCCGCTGGAGGTGAGTTGTCCGCCGACCCAATCAGTAGGCTCCAGCAGTGCCGTGCGTGCTCCACTCTTCGCTGAAGACAAAGCCGCGGCAAAGGCGGCTGTTGATCCTCCGGCAATAATGACGTCGAACTCGTGCGTCTCCGTTGGCTCTGGCGTGGCTCCACCAGCAGTGTTTCCGACGATGCCGAGGAGCAACGCGGCTACGATTAGCTTTTGAAGACGTTGTACGATTATCCAGTTCGCGTTTTCTTGATTTCGATTCATTATGTGTACAATCGCGAGAGCGTTAGGTTGGTTCAACTGCTGCGTCGGCAAGCAAGACTTGCGAATCTTCCATTCGGCGAATGTGCCAGCGGAAAGCGGGTAGAAATATTCCACCGGAGACCAGGCAGGCGGCCGCTAAGATCGTTGCTATGCCATACTTTCCGACCAATATTTGCGCGATACCCAGGACACCCGCAATTAGAAAAATAGCCCCCAGGCACGCGACCGCTAGACCGCCCGTAAACAGGTAAGGAAAGTCGTGACCCTCGGTCCCCGGTTGCTCGCTCAGCACTTTCCTGCGGATGGGCCCCCACAGGCCCAGTGGGGCAGCGCGGCGGTAGAAGCGTTTCAAAGTCGCTTCACTCTCCGGTGGATAGATCAGGACAGCGCTGATCCAAATGAGCGAGGTCAGCCCAATCGAGATGATCGCTTGCAGCATGGCCATCGCATCGGCGTTGGTCGGACTGACAGCAAGCTGCTCCTTCCACCACGACCACTGCGGAAGCAACCAACCGAGGCTGAGGTAGACCACGGGGCCACCAACCATCGCGGCGACCCACGAGGGGAAATTTACCCGCCACCACCACCACTGAGCCCAGTAAAACGCGGCACTAGAAGCAAACATTCCGGCAATGACGGTGACAATATCGAAAAGTGAATCCGTCGCGAACACGACTCCGACGCCAAGCGCTAAAATCCCGAGCATCGCGAAGCGGCCGATCCACAAACAAGCACGACTGGAAGCATCGAGCAGCTGACTCTTGGGAAAGATTTGCCTCAGAACATCATTAACGATCGTTTGCGCTCCGTAGTTGAGGTGGCTATCAATCGTGGACATCACGCTCGCTAGTAACGCTGCAATCGCGACTCCTAACACACCGACTGGGAGATTCTCTTGCAGCATCATTCCATAAGTCTCTTCACGGAGATCCTTATCAGCGTGATACATTTCGGGATGAGTGGCGATCACGCCCAGGGTGGGTAAGGTGAGCAATAAGAGCATGAGAAACAGAGAACCGGCTGCCCAGATCGGCACTTTCGCTGCTTCGTGGGTGCTACGAGCCGAGAAGAGCCTTTGTCCTTCGAGATCGACGCTTCCGCCTCGGCCAATCGTGGGCACAATCAGCCAAGCGAGCACAACGATTGGGGCAAGCACTTCATGCCCAGGGACCGGGGTAACCGACAGAATCTCTCCGTGTTCTTCAGGATGCGCCGCGACCACCGCCTCGGCCAGCCCGCTTGGGCCTCCATGCTCGTAGAGTACGCTACAAAGCAAAAACAAGCTTGCTAGGACAATGATCGCCGATTGCAAGACATCTGTAATCACGACGCCCGCGAATCCAGAAATCCAAACGTAAGAAACGAGAATTGGCAACACGCAGATCAGCGTCGTGAGTTTGCTTTCAATCCCAAAGACTGGGGCGAGGATCTTGTGCATTCCCAGCAGGCCAGCACCAATCCAAGGGATCATATTGATTGACACGGCAAACAAGGCGGAGATCACACGTACCACTTTCGCACCGCGGCCACCGAAACGGAGCGAGTAGAACTCCGGCCCCGTGGTGATTCTTAGGGCCCGCCACCGCACGGCAAACAACAGGGCGACGATCAACCAAGCGAAAGCAAACCGTGAGAGATAAAACCACGCGACCGGCAGACCGATCACGACGGCCAAGCCGCAATAGAGCGGGGCAACATCGGCATTCATCGCCGTGACGGCGTAGGAAATTCCGTTCACCCAACCTGGCATGCGGCGTCCGGCCAGATAAAACCCCTCTTCATCGGTCGAAGTGTTCAACATCCGACTGGCGATGATACCAATGCCAAAACTACCCGCCAGATAGATGACGATGACCGCCACATCAATGCTGTGAGTTTTGGCAAATTCCATAGGATGGCAGAGAGGGTTCGAGCGTCGAAGAGCTTACTCGACCGAGATGCTGGGGAGCGACTCGAAAAGGTTGGTTGGTGAATCTTTCTGAGGCGAGTCATCTTGCTGGCTGGAAGCGTAGATCGCGTCAACGATCGCCTGCACTTCCGAGGCCTCATGGCAGTTGGCACCGACAGATGTACGCGACTCAATATTCTCTTGAAAGTCAAGCAACTGCTTTAAAAAGAAGTCGTTCTCTTCAACGGGAATCACTTCGTCGTGAAGTTGCTCGCGTTCAGTGGTCTGGTGGATCTTGTCGCCGAAGAGTTCGAAGGCAATTCCGCCTTTCGTACCGCAGAAGCTGACCATGGAAGGTGGCATGAGTCCCTGAGGATAGTTACCGGCCCACGCAACGTGGAAATCAAGAGTCTTGCCTCCTGCCAGCTTCACCATCGCTTGGGCAGCGTCCTCCACGTTGCAAACACCAGAGTAGTCGGGCGGTCCGGACCACATGTCTTCATACTTGTAGTCTTCCATACGCACCCCGAAGTGCTGGAAGGTCTGTCCCGCAACTTCTTGAACGGGTGGAAAATTGAATCCGTAGAGTGCCAGATCGAGTAGATGCACTCCCACGTCAATCACCGCTCCACCTCCCGAACGCTCGCGGTCTGTGAACCAACGCCCTAGCCCCGGCACGTTACGGCGGAGGAACAGGAAAGCCTGAGCGAAATAGAGGTCGCCGAGAGCTCCGCTTTCGATAATCTTCTTCGCAGCCTCGGCAACGCCGGTGAAGCGGTGAACGAAACCGACTTGGAGCACTCGTTCCGCGGCCTGGGCGACGTGATCAATCTCTTCGCACTGCTCGTAAGAGAGAGCCATTGGCTTTTCCAGAAGTACGTGCTTCCCTGCTCGCAGGGCTGCGATGGCAAAGGATTGATGCAGCCAGTTGGGAATGCCGATCACGACCGCGTCGATCGAACCGTCTTGGTAAAGCGCCTCAGGCGCTAGCGCGTGCGTGGTCTTGAACTCTTCCGCGAATGCGCGACCAATCTCCTGGTTGCTGTCGACAACCATACCGATCGGTATGCCCGCCGTTTGCGCAGCCTGGGCGTGCTTTTTACCAATCGCTCCGGCGCCAATGATCCCTAGTTTCATGTCTCCCGAATGTCCTTATGCTTCGACAAGCGGCCTGTGAATGCCGTTCTGGCAACGTATTAGTTTTCTCTTTGCGACGCCGTCTGCGGTGTCGTCTTCCAGTGGGGCGCGGCCAACGGCCGCGAGTTCGTGGAAACCGGAATCAACTTGTGGCTGTCGTTGGCTGAGGTTGCCAGATCGAGGAGCCGACGAATGACGAGCGTTTCTCGGCTGTCAATCAGGCTCTCCCCAGCTTCAAAAAAATCCAAGATGCTTGCCGCCGCGTCGACGAACAGGTGACCACCATCAACCTCAAAGTGATGGCTTCCCTCTCGATCTGTCAGCGTCGCACTAAACGGGCAGTCCGTGCCGCTGAGAAAATCAATAACGGCAATCCGACCATCGTGGTAAGTCAACGAGAGTTGCAGGCCCCAGTCAGCCTTGTGTCGCATCAGTGACTGAACCTCGTGCCCAAGACAACTGACGGCCAATTCCAAGGGATGGATTCCATACTCCTCAAGGGTGCTGCCAGAGGAACAGATGTGAACACTGTAGGGTTTCTCATCTTGCCGTTTCACGAATTCCTGAATTGGTGTCGAGCGTAATGCGGAGGTGGATTGAATCGGTAGGTCGTGGGCATCAGCAAGCTCAAAAATGGCGCGAGCCGTGGCAACATCAGGAGCAAATGTCTTGTCGACGAAGGTTTGTTTGCCCAGCGGGAATGCCTGTTGGCACATCTCAAGATGTAACTCGGGGTTGGAGGGGGCGAGTACCATCAGGTAATCGACCTCACCCGCTAGCTGCTCGATCGTATCGTAGTAAGGCAGGTCACGCTCTGCGGCCCAAGTAGCACTGGGTTCAGGCTCTAGAGCTGTCGCCCCTGCTATTTCGAAACCTCGATCTGCCAGAGGACCACGAAGAGCCGACAGATAAACTTCCGCATGGAAGTTATCGAGGCGGTAATCGTAGTAACCGATTCTCTTGTTGGATGATGGTTCAGTCGACATGGAATAGCTCTATTGCAGCGGCAACGTGCTAAAGCCCGCGCATTCAGCGTTGCGGCAGTTGCTGGTTTCTGGAGTTGTGATCGGCAAGCGGCGCAAATGGCGTACCGCCATCCAGGCAAAACACTCAGCCGACATCGTGTGAGGGTTCAAGTCTCGTTGCGTGACGTTTTGAACCCTGTCAATGTGTTCTTTCAGGAGTTCCACGATGACGGGATGCTCACTGCCGGGGCCGGTCAGCCAAACGAGATCGACGGGCTCAGGAAGTAGCATTGCTGCCTCAATAAAAGCACGGACCGTGATCGCGCACATGGTCGCTGCTCCGTCGGCAGCGCTGAGCCCTCCCAGGTCAATATGGTCGAACTCGTGTCGATCCGCAGCTTTGGGGAGCGGACGTTTGAAGAAGGGAGTTTGGAGAGAGGCTTCGACAAGCGCCTGATCAATCTTCCCTTCGCTGGCGATTCTTCCGTGAAGATCGTGCGGCTGCTGGGCCATCTCCTGGACCCATTCATTGAGCAATCCGACACCAGGCCCTACGTCACCAGCAATAATCTCATTCTCGCGACTAAGCCAAGTGACACTCGCGATGGAATCGAGATTCAACATCAGTGCCGGGCGTGGCTCTTTGGCCATCAAGGCCCAGTGGAACATGGCTGACAGCGGTGCGCCTGTCCCGCCGATGGTCATATCATGCCTACGAAAGTCGCTGACAACCGGCAAGTCGAGAGCTTCAGAGAGCTGCCAAGGGTTGCCAATTTCTAATGACAGGCTTTGGCTAGGAATATGACGAAGCAGGTGTCCCCGAAAGCCAACGAGTTGCGTGTCTGCGACCGCAGCTTGGCACTCACTTCGCAGTTTTCCGAATGCCTCGATGTGATGCTGCGTGAGTTTCTTCTCTAGTCGCAGGATTTCGGTCGTCGGCAAGTCATTCTGAGTCGCTTCCAAGATGCTCCACTGCAGCTGATCATCGTAGGGCAGCGAGATCCCACCGAGCGAGTGAACTTCGTCCTGTCCGTCGGTGTCGATCACCGCCGCTTCGACCCCATCACCGGAGGCCGAGCTGGCCAAGCCTACCGAACGATACAACGGGGAAGGTGCCAATGGATTGTTGCCTATTTGCCAAAAATGGGGCGTGATTTCCTAGAGAAAGCGTGTTTTCAGTCTAACAGCGGAAGGGTAGAACGGCCTGACATAAAGCGCATTTTTTTCCACATAAAGCGCAGGGGGCAGCAACTTTGGTTTACAGTGGAAGTATCCCACGAGCCCCAAACTTGCCATGACAGCACCTGCCAAACACAAGCCGCTTGAGATTGCTGTCCTTGTAGAAACGGACAACAGTTGGGGGCGGAGTGTTGTGCAGGGGATTGCTGATTTCGCCAGCAAGTTTGGACCCTGGAACCTTCTGATCGATCCCCGCGATTACAGCCAGCGGTGGTCATTGCCTGACCGCTGGCGTGGCGATGGCATCATTGCGCGGATCAGTACGCCGCCACAACTGGAGGAAATCCTCAACACAAAGTTGCCGAGTGTGAATGTTGATGATGTTTATGCCAACCGTAATCGAGTGGGCAATGTGCTTACTAATCAAGCAGAAAAGGCGCGCCTGGCGATTGATCACTTTCGGGAGCGCGGCATGACGAAGTTTGCCTATTACGCTCCGCCAAGCAACGAGTACTCGAGATGTTCGGAAGTGGAATTCGTAAAAGCGCTCGCCGAAATAGGAACGGAATGTCACGTTTACAAGCCGGGCTATCGGGTGAGCCGACGAATCGGTCGGGACGAGCAACATCGGCGTATCCTGCGTTGGCTGAACCAGCTGCCCCGTCCGGTGGCGATTCTGGCAGTCGATGCTCGACGCGGGCGCGAACTGACCGAGGTCTGCAGCATGGAAGGAATTGCCGTACCCGATGAGGTGGCAATCCTTGCGGGAGATACCGACGACCTGCTTTGCGAGTTGAGTAGTCCGCCCCTTTCCAGCATTGTCGTAGCCAGCCAAAAACTGGGCTATGAGGCTGCCGCCATGCTCCATCGCATGATCCACGAGGGCGAAACACCAAGCGAACCGGAATTGGTTCCCCCGATCGGAGTCGTGAGCAAGCAGTCGACCGATGCACTGGCGATCAACGACCCGATGGTCGTCAAGGCGATGCGATTCATCCAGACGCACGCCTTTGCGGGAATCATCGTTGAAGACGTGCTGCGTGAAGTCCCCGTCTCGCGTCGATATCTTGAGCAGCAGTTCAAAAGGTATTTTGGGCGACTCCCGGCCGAAGAAATACGCCATCTACGACTGGAACGCGGCAAGGAACTCCTGGCTCAGTCAGAGATTTCCGTCGAGTCCGTCGCGACCGCGTGTGGCTATGCGGGTTCGACCCAATTCGGAGTCGCTTTCCGCAAGAAGTACGGCCAAACCCCGCTGGCCTTTCGCAAAGGGCTGCATAGCAGTTAGATCCGGCTCGTGCGCTTTTGATGGAAAAATATACGCACAATCGCTTGGTGTTCACAGGTGGGAATATTAGGATGCAACTGGCTTCAAACCTAAAGCCTACCTGCATAGCGAGTAAGAACTAGGTAATTTGTTCTCTGTCTTGTCACTAGATTTCTATTTGGAGGGATGACTAATGAGACTTGAAAAGCTTTTCTACGGGCTAGCGTGCGCCCTGCTGCTTGGCAGTTGCGCTGCAAAGTCCCAGGCGGAACTGGTCGCGTATGATCCGTTTCTCAGCGGCAACAACCGAGGGGCAGGGGAGTACACCGCTGGCAACGACATGCGCACCATGGGCGCCGCAGCACTCGGTTGGGTTGGAACGTCAGGTCTTGACGGGTTTGGCATCCCTCACTCAGGCAGTACAGGCAACTTCCAAGCGAACGCGCTCGGAGAAGATTCTGCTGCCGTCGCTTACGAGCAAGGAGGGCGCGTCCAATGGCTCGGTGTCCCAAATTTCCCATTCGATCGCAACATCACACGTCAGCTCAATCCAACGCCAAGCTCAAGCGAATGGTGGATGAGCATCATGGTCAACCGCTTGAATTGGGGAAATGATCCGGCAAACGATACCTACGTCGTTGGTGGATTCACCGATGCTGGCGGCAATGGCCTGCAAGTTGGTTATGACAACTCGGCTGGCCAAGATGCTAACCCTGACTTGGTACTTCGCTCGAACGGTATCAACACCGTGATTGCTGCCGATACGGCATCCAGTGACAATCAATACGTTTTGGTGAAGCTAGAGATTGACCCCGTCGGCAACGATACAATCTCTGTGTGGGCCGACCCCAGTAGCGTTGATCCTCTTGGCACCGCTGATGTAATCATTACCGACCAAGACTTGACGAGTTCTCTTGCGCCATTCACACAGTCAAAGTATGAGTCGCCCGGTCAGTCGGGCGCGGCTTTCTTTGATGAGATCCGACTGTCGACCGATTTCGATTCGATTATTCAAATCCCTGAGCCCGCTTCACTGGCTTTACTAGGGGTTGCCTTTGGACTGGTAGGAGTTTCTCGCAAACGTCGAGTTTCCTAAGGCCATACTGAAACGGGCCGCAGCTATCGAAGCCTCGATAGCTGCGGCATTTTTTAAACATGTCATCAGCACATTCGTATTCGATCCGTTCTGGGTCTTCGGGGGAGAAGGCAATGAATAAACTTATCCGGCCACTCGTCTTGTCGAGCTTGTTTTTACTCGGTTCGACCCCAACTGCATTTGCCGTGGATTTTACGGAGATTGCACGCTTCGACATTAGTGCGACATCAACCGATTTAGAGAATCCTCCGCCCGACGCGGATGACGTCGGAGTGAACACGGTGGCGATGGCTTGGAACGGAACTAGTCTTTATTTGGCGGGGTATAACAATAGCGCCTCGTTCGGTGAGACTAGCATCATCGAAGTCACCAATCCAACCGCGACCGGATTGGTCACTCCTACATACAGTGCAAAATTCTCGACCGATACCTTCACGCCAGGGGGGCGGGGGTTTACCGGCTTGGCATTGAGCCCCGATGGCTCGCAATTGGCGGCTTCGTTCGACAATGGACTTGCCAACACTCCTTTGGGAATTCAGGTTTTCGACACGACCAACAACACACAAAGCTGGTCAAAGGCTGTACGCGGTGGTAGCGGCGTCGATTTCGATCCCGGCTTTCCCGGTGGCAACCCCGCCGCCGGTTCTGGCGTTGCTTACATCGAATCCTTCGGAAGCGGACGACGCGCACTGCAAGATGCAGCAACAGGGGCAGACATCTGGACGCCATCAGACGGGATGATTTGGGTACCAAATGCCGGAGTCTCGAACAACTTTGCCCGTGACATCGCCTTCGATCCTGACACGGGCGACATGTTCATTAGGTCTCGCAACGACGTCTTCTTTGCCGAACGCAACGGCGACAACTCGACGAATCAAGGCAACAACTCTTTACTTCTTGATCTCACTGATGGGCCCTTTGTGAACTATCAGCACATCGCGTTCCTCGATACCGACAACGATGGCGACCTCCTGATTCTCAACGACCGCAGCGTCGGAGGCGGCATGCAGGCTTTTTCCGACGTAACGAAAGTCATCGATACTGCAGGCACCGAGCAGACGGCCACTTTCACCTTTCTCCCGAACGCCGACAGTTCGCCGTTTTTGCCTGAAGACGGTGCGGGGTGGTACGACTACGACTTTGATTCCGTCTCGCAAACTTTGGCATTGCTGGACATCTCGAATCGCAATGTTCACATTTTCTCACTCGGGGAAGCAGTTGCCGACGCCGATGTTGATGACGACGGCGATGTCGACGGAGCGGACTTCTTAGCGATCCAACGCACGAATGCGTCACTGATACCGCAATGGCAATCTGACTACGGAACCGTACCGGTAGTCGCCGCTGCTGCAGGAGTGCCCGAGCCTTCGACCTTCGGGCTCGTGATTTGTGGCCTCCTGAGTTGCTTCCCGGCAAGAAGAACCCGCTGACACTGTCATCTCGCTCAGCTCGCCGGTTGGGGCAGCCGGCAAGCTAGCTTGACGATGAGTTTTGTCAGTTTTGGGCAAATGCGAATCGTCGCGTAGAAAGACCTCTCGCGGCGCGAAAGGAGACTCTACATGCGACGTGAAAATCGAGACCGAACGAATCAGGGTTTCACTCTTGTTGAACTCTTGGTCGTTATCGCCATTATCGGAGTCCTGGTCGGACTGTTGCTGCCCGCGGTTCAAGCCGCTCGAGAAGCTGCTCGACGTGCACAATGCTCCAACAACCTCCACCAAATGGGATTGGCGGCGCAGAACTACGCTTCCACCCACAACACACTGCCACCAGCTTACGGTCGGGAACTCGAGGACGCGCTCGATACGAGACGCTCGTTCGTCAAACGGGGGCTCTTTAACGAGATCCTCCCCTACATGGAACAACAGAGTGCCGTCGATACTCTGGTACTCGACTACTACGATCAAGGACAGGCGTATTTCGCCGATCCTGCTCGAGATGTCTCAATCGAACCATTCGTTTGCACGAGCTGGCCTTTCGAAAAAGTAATCACTGCGGCGGCCCCGAATTTCGAGTATCGACTGGGAGCGATCGTAACGTACACAGGCGTTGGAGGTGCTATTCAAAACCAAGGAGAGAACCTTGTTCCCTCTGTCGAGGGATCTATTCCTGACAATGGGGCCTTCTTGATGGGACAGGAACTGGTGAACAACACCTTCCCAACGGGAGTGTCTGAAGGAAGAGAGCTGAGGCAGATTACCGATGGGCAGAGCAATACTATGATGTTCGCTGAGTACATTCACATTAACTGCGAATTCGGACAGATCCTGCCTGAAGATATTCCTGGCAACGTCCGTCCCTGGTACCTCGGCGGCTTCGGCGACGTTCCCTACCATCTAAAGGTGGTGGAGAATGCTCCGAATATCTGTGTTCACCGACAAAACACCCCAGTACCACTCAACCATTTGCCATTGGGAAGTTATCATCCGGGAATCATCCAAGTAGCGTATATTGATGGGAGTGTGAGTACGATCTCCGATGATATCGAACTCGTTACGCTCAAAGCACTTGCCACCGCCAATGGGGAAGAAGTTGTTAACTCAGATTTTTGAAGAGCGTCGTCCAATAACCATTCTGCTCTCCAGCTTGTCGTGCCTCATCGTCATCACATGCGGTTGCGACAGCGGGCCTGAGATCGCCCCGGCAACGGGAAAGGTTTATTACAACGACCAACCCTTACCCTTTGGATCCGTCATGTTCCAACCGGCGAAAGGGCAACCGGCAACGGGGAAGATTCAACCAGACGGTTCCTTCGTCATGTCCTCATTTAGCCCCGAGGATGGAGCGACTGTCGGCCCACAAAAAGTGCGTATCAACTGCTACTCCTCGCAAAGTCCCGCGGCACAAAGCAAGCCGGTTGTTGGAGAGCGTTCGATCGGAGCCTTGTTGATCCCCCGAAAATACACGTCTTTCGACACCAGCGGATTTACTGCGGAAGTGAAAGCAGAGGGCAACGAGCCTTTTGAATTCCGCCTTACGGGACCTCCGCTGAAACTGCCGAAGTAGGGCGAAAGACGCTTCTCACCAGCCAACTAGCGGTTACCGATTGCGTGCAGACATAAAATCCATGAGCAGCACATTGCGCCGTTCGCTTTTCGCTCTGCTTGGCTTAGTTTTCATGTCAGGTTTCGCTCGGCTCTCATTCGCTTCAGATTCTCAAGGTAAGCCCGTCCGAGGCGTCTGGGTTGCCAACGTTGCCTCCGGTGTGTTGTCGAGCCCCGAAAGTATTCGTCAATTTGTTAGCCAAGCCAAGCGATGCGGGCTTAATACTCTCTACGTTGTGGTCTGGAATCGAGGGGCCACGACTTACCCGAGCGCTGTGATGCAACGCGAGGTAGGGAAAGCGTGTGATCCACGTTACGCGGATTTCGATGTCCTCAAGGAGTTCGTTTCCACGGCTCATGCCGAAGAGATGCGGGTGATCGCCTGGTTTGAATTTGGCTTTTCCTGTTCTTATCGCAAACCCGACGGCGGCCTGCTGATTCGCAAGCACCCTGACTGGGCCGCCAAAGATAGCTCAGGGAAACTCGTCACCAAGAATGGGTTTCAATGGATGAACGCGTTTCGTCCCGAGGTGCAGGACTTTCTCCTGTCATTGATCCACGAAGTCCTAGAGAACTACGAAGTTGACGGCATCCAAGGTGACGATCGACTACCTGCTTGTCCGAGCACGTCTGGTTACGATGCGTGGACAGTCGAACTCTACCAGAATGATCATGAAGGAGCATCTCCACCAGAGGACCCCTTGGATCCCGACTGGGTGACCTGGAGGGCAAACTTGTTGAATCGGTTTATGGAGAGGTTGCATCACGAAACGAAAGCGAAGTATCCCAACGCAACGATTTCCATGGCACCGAGCATCTATCCTTGGAGTAAGTACCAATACCTGCAAGATTGGCCAACTTGGGTAGAGCAGGGGTGGGTTGATGAAATCTGCCCTCAGATTTATCGCGAAGACCTGGCCGCTTACCGAAATGAGCTCGAGAAAATCATCAACAGGCAGGTTTCAAAAGAGAATCGAGTCCGGGTCAAGCCTGGGATTCTGATCCAGACCTCAGATCGGGTTTACAACAGTGCAGAGAATATCGCGGCAATGGTTCGCGCGAATCGCGAGGTCGGCCTCGAAGGGGAGGTCTTCTTCTACGATGCCGCCGTGACCGAGAAGCCGGCACTGTTTGAGTCGATCTATCTAAAGAAGAGCAATTCCATTGAGGAATAAGCCCATGATGGGACGTCAATCGCTTCTCCACAAGATCTGCACTCGTTGTCTTGAATAGAGTGCAGGGGCTAGATGCCGTAGAAGTGCACCTACACGTCAGCTCATCCTCATTGGACACGAAATAACGTTGCTCAGGTGATACGACCGTTCATTTCTCGAACGGAGGCAACTTGGGTGGCAAGATCCGTCGTGGGGGCTCCGCTAGAGTATGCAAGAACGCAGTTAGATCTTTAAAGTCTTGTTTGTTCATGTGCAGCGGTTTCAAGATGGGCGTCGTGCTTGGGAATAAAGGGTCGTTGACCTGATCTTTCCGAGGGCGTGGGTTTCGCATGCCCGCATTGTATAGCGTTAGTAACTCTTCCAACGTGAACATGCCATTATGCATGTAGGGTGCTGTTGCCGTGACGTTGCGTAGCGACGGTGTACGAAAGGCGCCGACATCCTTGGGGTCTTTCGTAATGTGATACCGTCCTAGGTCTTCGAACTTACGACCATAGTTGCTCAGCCCAATGTTGTGGAATTCATCATCCGTCATTAACGGCCCATGGTGGCAGTTGATGCAACGAGCCGTCGTGCGGAACAAGTGTAAGCCTGCGAGTTCTTCGTCGGAGAGTGCTTTCGTCTTCCCATTTAGGAAGTAATCGAAGCGACTTCTCCCCCCCTTGAGTGTGCGTTCGAATGCCGCAATGGCTTGAGTAACGCGTTCCATCGTCGGCTGGCTGTTACCAAAAACAGCTTCAAATCGCTCGCCATACTCGGGCAATTTGGACAGGTTCTCGACGATGGTCTCTTCGGATGAGTGCATCTCCTCTTGGTTGTTCAGGACGTCTTGAGCCTGCTGCTCAAGACTCGAAACTCGTCCATCCCAGAATAATGAACGACGCAGACCAGAGTGGAGGGCGGATGGTGCGTTCCGCTTGAGCGGTGTTCTGTTGTGACCAAATGAGACGGCGCGACCATCGCTCCAGTACATGTCGGGCTCGTGACACGAGGCACATGCGATCTGACCACTGCCGGAGAGACGGGGTTCAAAGAAGAGCATCTTGCCGAGTTCAATCTTCGCCTTTGTGCCCAGATTATTCTCGGGATGATTGATCTCGGGAATTGGTCCCAGTTCGACCCATTCGATGCCTTCATCGACGTCGGGAGCTGGCCAAGCATCACGGGGTTTCGAGTATTGCTCACGTAGTTCTGCAATATGCGTAGCGCGCTCTTTGGAAGAAAGCGACGGGCGTGGCTTCGGTCGCGCTGCCTGCGACCAACTCGACGCGAGAGCTAGCGCTAGCGAGACCAAAGCCATTAAGGCAAGGCTAGGGCTAGGGTTTTTCATGCAACGGTGCTCCATTTTCTCGCGAGAGGCCCGATTACCTATCGGAGATAAATACGTCCGACTCACTACTAGGAATTGTCAACGTCACGGCACCTTGTTGCCAAGTGAGAAAACAGCAACGCGCAGAACATTAGACAAGTTGAACTTGGCTCTGGGATCGCAATTCCGGCTGGGAGCGGGGATGCGAAAGCACCGTATGCTGGTTTCCACAGTGCTAGATCATCAGCGTCGACGTCACCGTCACCGTCGGCATCTCCCTCGCCTTGGGTCGTACCGATGCCAAATCCTCGCTGGAATGTCAGAAAGTCCGTTCCGTCGACGTCAAAGTCGCCGTCGAAGTCGGGGTCTCCGGTTGCCGGCTTCAGCCGAACGTACATACTTCGATCGCCGGAGACCCTACCTGCAAAGTAAGTCACAGGAAATCCGTCGCCTCCGGCAGCTGGTTGATCAGTAATCTCTAGGCGACCAAGCGAGAAGTTCACGATTGGATCGTCGCCGATGTCATCGTCGTTGGTATCAACAAGCGTTCCCAGGCCAGCGACCTTTTGGTCGTTGATAAACACCGTGTCGTTCCACACGAATGCAACGTCCCCAGCGTTATTGATCGCCACCCCCTGAACTTGCCCAGATAGCGTAATCCCATCCACCACGTCGTTTTCACGGTGCACAATAGCACCGTTGACCGCAAGTACCGAGTCGTTCGCTACGTTGTCATTAAATGCACTGAATACAAAATCACCGGTATCGTTGATGTCGAAGAGGCCAGCGAAGTCCCAAGTTTCTCCAGGAAGTCCTCCATCGGCGGCAGGGACGAGATTTCCTTCGCGAATGATCGCGCCACTAGGTGTCGTGATTGGAGCTCCATTGATCACAGGTAATTCATCCGTACCCGTGAAGCCATTTTCGACGTCTACTTCGGTCATGTAATGCGTCCCCGAATCAGACCAACGGATATTTCCACTAATCGCGAACGATTCGTCTACGATGGTTCCCTCAGACCCAACCATATCGCCCGACTTGAGAAGCACATTAAAGTCGGTCGTGTCTTGAAATATCGCATAGCCGCTCTGTGTGCCGACATACTCACTGATCCAGCTCGACACACCAGACGGAGAACGATAGACACCCAACGCAGAGTCGAACATCTGGCCAGCCAGCGGGCCAGCGGGGATCGTATCGCCCTCGACGAAGATGTTGATGTCGTTCTCCCAAAGACTAGCAAAACGATTGGGCGGGGCGTTCGGATTGACCAGTGTCGCGGAGTAGGTGACGTTGCCTGCGTAGTCGATGCCGTTCGAGCCAATTGTTTCCTGCTCAAGTCCACTTAAGGTCGCCTCGCGCCTCAATGCAGTGGGGGTTGCTCCAAAATCGCTCGACCCGAACAAGTAATAGGTGCCAACGAAACCGGAGTTCCCCTGAGAACTATCAGTGTTCACGGCACCCACGAAGTTCCCATTAAGAGCTGCGGTGATACGACGCTGTCCGTTGGGACGAACACGGTCTCTGAACGAGTCAAACCCCGGAAGATTTTCAGCACCGTCTAAGAGCTGGTTTTCGACATAGAGCAATTCAATAACGGGGTCGGCATGGCACTGCTGGCTAAGCCCACAGACATAGAGCAGACAGAGTCCCAGAACAGAAGCTAGTTGAAATCGAACCACGTGGATTCCTGTGATGATGCGCAAAAAAAAGGCTTGTTCACAGCAACTCGAAGAATTGTGGTGAACCGAAAAACAAGCGATTCAAGGATCCTGAAGGCCTTTCAACCATCGTGCGTTTTGCCCGCTCGATTGTCAATATTTTTATGCTATCTCATCGTGATTCTCATCACATCTTCTGGCAAGTTGCTATATTAATAATTTGGTTGATCTGCACATTCTGGCTGGACCGATGTGGATGTCCGCTACCCTCGGTTGGCGATTACAAGTCATGCTATCCACACCTCGAAAACGCTCTGCGACTCTCGGTCCAAGACCTGCAGGTTTCACCATGGTGGAACTGCTTGTCGTGATTGCGATCATTGGGGTTCTGATTGGGCTGTTGCTGCCAGCGGTTCAGGCAGCTCGCTCGTCCGCTCGTTACGTTGCCTGTACTAATCACCTACGTCAGATTGGTTTGTTGACGCAGATGTACCGTGATACCCATAAGGGACGCTTCCCACATCCCATCGACGATCTCGGCGGCTTCGCTTTGCAGAAGAAGAAGCCTGCGGAGCTTGAGGATGACGAGCAAGAAATCTTTGAGGGCGAGGATTATGTGACGGTCACGCGGGGTAGTAGCAATTTCCGCGTCTCACACGGACGGAAATGGCCCGAATCGAATCGATCGCTGCCCGAACGATTCGGCATGGAAGCGACCTTCGTAGGCGATCGTCTCATCGCTCCGCAGAGCGGCATCTTCAAATGCCCTGACCTTGAGGAAATGAGCAGACTATGGGGCGTCAGTTATGCTTATAATGCAAAAGTCGCGAAGTTCTTGCTCAAGCCGCCAGTCGACGACCCTCCGAAGATGGCCCGAATCGCGTGGGCTTGGTGCAACACAGTTAGCCTGCCTGCCCGTAGTGGCTGGCGAGGCGACGCGGCTGGATTAACGATTCGGACGATGTCGAAGAACGACCCTTTCTACGACGTCTACAAAGAAGTGTTTCAGCGTCCACACCCCAGACAAAGCGATACTGGGTGCGGCCAAAACACGCTGTTCTTCGACGGACATGTCGAGTACCTCAGCACGACCTGTTTCGAGTTGTGACCACCGGAACGGTCATCTCTCACCATCGACACCGAGTTCAGCTGAATCAGGACGACACCGCTGCGCCGATTGATTGACAACCGATGAAGCTTTCATTCCACAGCGTACGATTACTTTTTTGTGTACTGGCGTCCCTTGCTCTTTTCACACTTCCTATCAGCAGGGCTCACGCTCAAGACCAGTTTGTGTTTTACTTCTCCGGCCAAACCGCGGGAGTTGGCGATCTTGGCTCGGTGACGTTTGACTCCAATGGTGACTTCTGGGTGATAGGGCGGAGCCCGATCGTTGCTCCAATTCCGGTGCCAAGAATAAGCAAAATCACCGATAGCGGCTCAGGCTGGGTTGCCGAGCCCCATGTCTTGGACGAGGATCTTGCGTTCTTCTATCGCACGGTCGACCTCGCATCTGGCATCGCCAATGCCAACTTAGGCGGCCCCCAGATTGGCACCCCCGCCAGCTTCTTACTCAATCCGGCGCCGCTGACGCTTACGATTCCTACGGGCTCTGGCGGTACAACACAGCAGACTTATCAACCCGGTGAACTCGCCTACGTTAGCGACGCGATGGGGCAGCTTGCCGAACCGGATGGAACGCCACTGCTCGCCGCAACGAAAAAGATCTATCGCTACGACCTGAGAAAGGTCGACAATCCCAACGGTACGCGCGTTAGTGGCCCCACTAGTCAGCAGCCGGATTTTGCCACCGCGGCAATTACCGACGGCGTCGGCACCACGATCACGTTTGGCTCGTTCGGATTCACCGACTTCAACGATGCCTTCAGTATCGTGATGAGCGAGCAAGACTTGCAAGACGCGACTGTCGCTTCACTTTCAGCAGACTTCAACGGCAACATGCAGGTCGGAGCAACCGACATCCAAACTTGGCGAAGCAACTATGGTAATGCAGCAACGCCTTCCACCGGCGACACAAATGGTAACGGCCTCGCCGAAGGGTCTGACTTCCTGACGTGGCAGCAGCAATTCGGCCTCCGCGATGGTGGCAGCGACAACTTTGGTAGGTCATTTGCTTGGTCAAGCGACGGGCAGTCGCTCTACGCCGTTGATGCGGGATCAAACACGGGGGGAATCTACCGTATCGATGCGACCGGCGAATCTCCCGCGCAAAGAATTCGGATCGATACGCGCACGACTGATAGCGGCAGCCGGATTAATAGTGAGCCGGCAATCATTCACACGTCCGTCCGAAATTTCGATCCGTCAAACTCAGCCGAAGGCGATCAGATCGTCGTCGAGGGCTCTGCGATGGGCGGCAACGAGGGCGGAGTCAACGTCTATCTCGATGCCGGTGGATCGACCGCTACGCGGCTCAAGCCGCTATTTACCGATCAGCAATTCCGTGACTTCGCCGAATACATCGGAGACAGCGCCCCGCAATACCTGTCACTGACTGCCGACGCAGTTGGAAACCTTTACTTTCATGAGATCCGCACCGATGGCATTTTCGTTTATGACACGGAGGGGCGTTTCGCGAAGATTGCCAGCGAGGCCGAGCACAACGATTTCCAAGTGGCCAACGGCGTCGGACGCAACGATACAGTCCTCGATCTTCAAGTCCGCACAACAAATACACCAGGCTTCGCCGTCAATGAACTCATTTACACTGACGACACACTAGACGCTCCGGTTGGAGTGTTGGCTTATAAAATCGGCGACTTCGATCGGGACAATGTCGTTGATAACGACGACTTTGCCATGTTTGGGGCGGCGCTTGGAACGCGTGGCACTGCCGCGGACTCAATGAACAATAAGTTTGACCTAAACGGCAATGCCGAGTTGGCTTTCGACCCGGACGATCAGCGCTTTGAACACGTCTCGAACGGGGCCGTGGTCGTCGACTGGAAGGATGTCAAGATTCTGCAGGACTTTACAGACATCCAAGACGGCGATGCCAATCTTGATGGATCGATCGATTTCCTAGACCTTGACATTATGGCGGCCAACTATTTCACGATAGCCGGTCAGACGGAAGAAACCTGGATCGATGGCGACTTTGCGAGCATCGACCCGAGCTATGCGTTCAACGCGATTGACGCCAACTTGGTCAATCTGATCGACCTAGAAGTTATCGCAAACACCTGGGTCAACGTACTCGGGCAGACTCCGGTCACGGAAGCGGATGCAGACACGCAAGGCTACACCGGTCAGTTCCGAGCGGATCTGCTGCTCGCCTTCTCCTCATTCGGTGGGCTGATGGCAGATTTTAATGGCGACACGATTGTCGACGGCGATGACTTGGCAATTTTCATGGCAAATTATGGGAACTCCGCAGATCCCGCCACAGGAGATGCCAACGGTGATGGCGAAGCGGAAGGATCGGACTTCCTTATTTGGCAGGGCGAGTTTACCGTCGGATCCTCGCTGGCCAGTTCGCGAGTTGTGCCCGAACCGTCTTCGGGTGTCGCGACCTTGCTAGGGTTGTTGCTGTTGTTGCCCACTCGTCGACGAAGCTGATTGCTCCTAGCCCACAGGCGAGCAACTGCCGCAATCGGACGACTCCCCATGAAAAAGCCGCGGTCCCGACAACAGTCGAAACCGCGGCTACGTTTACAACGATCAACCGATTCGCAAACTAATGTTTGCGTCGACGAACTTGGCAGAGCACTAGGCCGAAGCTGAGTAACGCGATCGCTCCTGGTTCAGGAATCGTAATCACGAACTGCCGCTGAACGCCATCAGACACGCCACGGAACCACACATTATAGGATCCGTTCGCCTGAATATCGCCAATCGAAAGTCCGGTAGTGATATCGTCCAGGGTCTGACTTACACCGCCCACCAGAACCGTATCACCTTCCTTGATCACTAATTGGTCAACGCCGCTGGAATCTCCAACATAAATGGCTTCTGAATCTGTGCTTCCTCCGGTGAGGTCGGTATCGAAATCCCAGATAGCGGCCCAGATACCTTGCTCATTCAGGTCAGCGTTCTCGATGCTACCGTCGATAATTCCACCAGCGATAAGATCGCCTTCGCGGGCAACGATCACACCATTGATCGAGACGAATTCATCGGCACTACCGCCCGTTTGGTCGGTGTCACCAGTGATGAGAAAATCTCCCACTTCATTGATGCGATGGAAATCGAAGTTGTCCCAACTGTCGCCAACGCCTCCGCTCGACACAGGAATTAGATCACCTTCACGAATGTTGCCTGCCCCAGAAGCAATGGGGGCACCATTAATTAAGACGATGCCATCATCGGCCGACGATCCGGTGTCGATGTTTACCTCCTGAATCGGCCCATTGGCATCGCTATTGCCGTGCTGGAACTCGTCAAAGCCATCGATCGCAAATCCAAGAATCAGATCGCCAATCTGTGGGGAGTTCGACAAGCCTGCTCCAACGAAGAGGCCGTTGTCCGGGCTAATACCGAAAAACGAAGCTGTGCCGCCATGAGTCGATACGACGTCAAGAAAGTTGGTCGCAGTGCCAGCACCGGCGTCTCCTTCTTTTACAATGAGTGTATCGTCTTGGTAGATAGAATTACCTACTGGTGCGCCTGTCACCTCGTCGATGTCGGCTCCATAGGTAACCACACCAGCGTTCGACAAACCGATTTCGCCATCAAATGAAGTTTGCACGAAGTTGCCAATGGTGCCGGCTGTGCGAACGACGCCATTGGGAGTTACGCCGTCAACGCTGCCGTAAATGTGAGCGGCTCCGTCCGTGGTGTCGAGTTGGACCACGAAGCCATTCGAGCTGTTAGAAGCACCGGAAAAGCGAATGACTTCGACGGTCGAACCACCTAGGGCATCGCCCTCACTGATGATTGCCGTGGCCGGCGCGGCGAATGATGATGACACAGAGATCGAGAGTCCATACAACAGGAAGCAGAAGCTCCCAAAAACTAATTGTCTGTACGTTTTCATTAGACGTATCTCCCCCTAACAAGAAAAAACGGTCTCGCTCGTCGGCAGATCTAGTGCAGTGACGAGCACAAAGCATCATTGTGTGACGGCCTTTACGCACCATCACGATTCAGCATAATTCGCTATATTAACAAACTCTTACGCTAAGGGCTCGCTACGGCGAAGTCAACGGAATTCAACCGAAATTTGCGGTACTGTTGGCAACTCAGCTAGTGAGTTTCATGCAGCGAAAGCGACCCCCAACGCGGAAACAGCGTATCCGGCGACCAGAGAGCCAAGAATAGGACCAAGAGAGCGACAACCTCTCAGGATCCGAAGGGGAATAGCGCAGGCCAATAATCACGCTTGAAGAAGGCGTGATACTCGATGCGTCAGAATTCGCTCAGTCCACACCCTGAGAGTCGATCAGCGACTTTAATGTGCTGCCACGATCAATGCTGGCTCGGGAGATGTGTGGAAGCCTGGAGCCGCACCCCTCGCACCTAGGGGCAACGGACCGTAAACGCTCATGGTCACAGACAACATGACTGTTTCCGGTGGTCTCGGTAAGACGAAAGGGTTGGTGATTCTTGAACTCTCGGAAACCTCCTACGGAGCCAACGACCAGATTGCCGTCTGCGTTAACTTGAATACAGCAGGCACTTCTAGTAACGCAACTGTGACCGTGATCCCAGCAGAAGCATAGCTGGCAAGTTCTTACGACTCGAGTACTGTCGAACGAACTCACTCGGCGAACGATTCGGATTCCCCGGGTATTGCGAGCATACAGACGCGTTTCAGACAGTCGATTTTCGTGGATTTAGACTCGGCAGACTTGGACATCGACCTTCCCACTTTTCTTGCTCCATGTGGGCTTCGATTTTCTAGTATCTTTCGATTTTGACGTAGGGCCATAAGCCATGAAACGGAAGCGCGAGTGTTATTTGCTCCTCGACAAAGCACGCTTCCATCATCTTTCTGTCTTCTCTGTCTTGTTTAAGCCATTGAAAAACATCTCGTTTCAAGTTGAGCAAAGAATTGAAGGGAGCGTCAGGGTTGCCTGGTGATTGCGATTGTGATGTGTAATTGGCTCCCAAGCTCAAATGGCATGCTACTTGCGTTGGTAAGCACCATTATCCCAAAAACGGTTGGCGGCCGTGGGGTGAGTTGCCCGGTTTCTGCCGGGCAATAACCGATTTTCCGAAGTTCCCGAAGCGAGAGCTGCTGAACTTGATTGCTGTCGAAGAAGTGCCGTCAATCCTCTACTTGCCCAAAAACAGAGCGAACTCTGTCGAATTATTTGGCAGTTGTTTTGTCTCTGCGAAGGCAACTCTGAGTCGCAGCCTAATAGAGGCGGGCGCTTCGAGGCGTTCAGCATTCCTGCCATTCCTAAGGACTAATAAATGATGATTCTTCCCGTAGCCAAGTCACCTCATTCTAGAAGTCGTGCCTATTCGAATCGGCGGCACCATTCTGGGATGTTTGTAGGTTCGGTTTCGCGCTGGGTCTTGCGGTTTCTCTTGTTGCTGAGCTTTCTGTCAACTTCAGTCACCGGAGTGGCTGCCGACAAGCAACTGCTTGATCTTGAGAAAGACGAGGTGAAGTTTGGGTTCATTAAGCTGACCGATTGCGCTCCGATCGTCATTGCCAAGGAGAAGGGCTTCTTTGAGGAAGAAGGTTTGCAGGTTGAAGTGATCGCGCAGCCTAACTGGAAGACTTTGCTCGACAACGTGATATCCGGCGAGCTGGACGGGGCGCACATGCTCTCCGGGCAGCCGATTGCCGCAACCATTGGGTTTGGAACCAAGGCGCATATCATTACTGCCTTCACGATGGATCTGAACGGTAACGGGATTACGGTTTCCAACTCGATCTGGGAGCAAATGCAAGAGAACGAAGAGCGGCTTCGTGACGACGCGCCTTCGCATCCCATCACCGCTGATTCACTGAAGCCAGTCGTTGAAGAAATGCTCGATGACGGTGAGAAGTTGCAGATGGGCATGGTCTTCCCCGTTAGCACACACAACTACGAACTGCGTTACTGGCTAGCTGCGGCTGACATTCATCCGGGAATGTATACCAAGAGCGACATCGGTGGTCGCACCGACGCTCAGGTGGAGCTTTCGGTGACGCCGCCACCGATGATGCCAGCCACCCTCGAAGCCGGGAACATTCAAGGCTATTGCGTCGGTGAGCCTTGGAACCAGCAAGCCGTTGCTAAGGGGATCGGCGTTCCGGTAACGACCAACTATGACGTTTGGAAAAACAACCCTGAGAAAGTCTTCGGTGTCACCAAGTCGTGGGCGGATGAGAATCCCAACACCCACCTTGCAGTCGTCAAGGCGCTGATCCTCGCCGGGAAGTGGCTTGATGAGACGGACGAGCAGGGCAAGCTCGTCAACCGTGAAGAAGCAGCTCGAATTCTCTCCCGATCCGACTACGTCGGCGCTGACTTCGATGTCATCAAGAACTCGATGACTGGCTTCTTCTACTTCCAGAAAACCGACAAGCGGGCGATGCCAGACTTTAATGTCTTCTTCAAATACAACTGCACCTACCCGTGGTACAGCGATGGCGTCTGGTTCCTAACGCAGATGCGTCGCTGGGGGCAGATCACTGAGCCCAAACCGGCTGAGTGGTACGACACAACTGCTAAAGAAGTTTACAAACCGGAAATCTACCTGAAGGCGGCTCGCATGCTAGTTGAAGAAGGGCTGCTCGAGGAAGCCGATGTGCCCTGGGATACCGACGGCTATAAGCCTCCGACCGACGAGTTCATTGATGGGATTACCTACGACGGCAAGAAACCGATTGAGTACTTGAATTCACACAAGATTGGCAACAAAGACTAGCAACAGAAGGCCGTGGTGAGCATCTCGCACCCACCACCCTCCGCGAGATGCTCACTCGGTTCTTTCGAGACACCCCGAGGAAGCAAACGATAGGCGGTAATCAGAATGAAGTACAAGATCATCAAGGCCATTGATGTTGCGGGGCTGAACTTTCTCACACCGATCGTGAGGCTATGCTACGGAGAGGAGCCACAGAAGCAGCTCAAACTAATCGGCCAATTCATTGTCGTGCCTTTCTTCGCGATCTTGGTTGCTGTTGGTGCTTGGTACGTCGTCTCAGACAGCATTCAGACCAAAAGCGGTAAGCTACCGAACCCGAGTGGAACTTGGGATTCCGCCAAGTCGATCTGGACATTCCATAAGCGCGAGAAGGGGAAAGAACGTGCTTTTGACCTCACGGGAGAAGCGCGTGCTGCTGAGCTCGAACGAGTGGAGAAAGAGATCGAAGAGCTCGCGGTAATCGAAAAGCAGGCGAACGATCGGGTCAAAGAAGCCAAAGAAGAGGCGAAGCAACAACTCGCCAAACTCGTGGGACCGCTTCAGGAAAAATACGACGCTCTCAAAGCTGAGTTCAAGTCGAAGCAAGAGGAGCGGGAAACGGCACTCAAGACGAAAGCTGCTGACGTCGTAACAAAGGGTGAGGATGCACGAGCGGCTTATGTTGCTGAAGTGCGAGCCCATCGCCAACAGAACGATCTAGAGAAAGATCAGCTACGCGAGTTGAAAGCCGAGATCGATCAGATTCGCGGTCGAAAATTTCCTGCGGAAGAAGCAGCGCTTGCAGCACAGACCGATGTTGCCGAACAACGCCAGTACTTGGGAAAGATGCGAGATCAGCTCACTCGTGCAAATCGCGAGGAAAAAGTTGCCAAGGCAACCGAGAAGCTCGATGCTGAGAAGTCGAAGCTGAACTCTGCGGAAGCTGACAAGCTCTATTCCGCTGCAACAAGTGTCGTCCGCAGCGAAGATCGCATTCAAAGCCTGAAAGAGGCTGAGTATGCCAAACCGAAAACGCTACCTAATCAAATCAAGCGTAGTGTGCTTTGTGTCTTCACCGGTTTCTTCCTCGGGTCTGCCATCGCAATCCCGATCGGCGTGTTGTGTGGACTCTCAAAAACCTTCATGGCAGCGATGACGCCGTTTATCGCGTTCTTCAAGCCGGTTTCACCAATCGTGTGGCTGCCGGTGGCCATGATTGTCATGAGCGCTCTGATCCCCGATCCCGATAAACACTGGTTCACGCAATGGCTGTGGGATCTGCCGTGGTTGGGCCAATACAAAATTAACCCCGCGTTTATTGCTTCCGCGATTACGGTCGCGCTTTGCTCGCTATGGGCGACGATGACTAACACCGCTTTGGGCGTCGCTTCGGTAGATAAAGATCACTTGAACGTCGCTCGTGTACTTCGTTTAGGTTTTTGGGATCGTCTTTTCAAGATTGTTCTTCCCTCCGCCTTGCCGCTGGTATTTGCTGGGCTGCGGATTTCCCTTGGCGTTGGCTGGATGGTTTTGATCGCTGCCGAATTGCTCAGCTCGTCAGAAGGGATTGGCAAGTTTGTTTGGGATCAATTTAGCAACGGGGCTTCCGATTCATTCGCCAAGATGGTGGTGGTCGTTTTTGTCGTGGGACTGATCGGCTTGCTGTTGGACCGTCTGATGATCGTCCTGCAGAGACTTGTCAGTTTCGACGGAGCTCCCACCGCGATTTAGTAGTCACCACACCGTTTGGGAATCCATCGGAAAAGCCCCCTGTGGATTCTGTTGTAGCGGGTCTTCGGACTTGCTGCACCGCCACAGAACTCTGCAGGGGGCGTTGCCGAAGAGTTATTCCACTAAGTTTACTCGTTCATAATTACTCAGTTTTTTGCCCTATGCCATTTCTTGAACTCAAAGATGTCTGCTTTGGCTTCGGTCTGGTATCGAATCGGTACGAGGTATTTGAGAACGCTTCACTATCGGTCGAACCGAACGAGTTTGTCGCGGTGATTGGTTTTTCTGGCAGTGGTAAGAGTACACTGATCTCGCTCCTTGCAGGCTTGCTGCAACCCGACACCGGCGACGTTCTGATGCAGGGGCAGCCAATTGCTGAGCCTGGGCCCGACAAGGGAATCATGTTTCAGAACTACTCGCTGTTGCCTTGGCTGAGCGTTCAAGGAAACATCGAGCTTGCCGTGAAGCAAGTCTTTCCGGAAATGAGCAAGGCCGAACGACTCGACTATGTGCAAACTTACATCGACATGGTGAGCCTCACCGACTCCGAATACAAGAAACCGCACGAGCTGTCTGGCGGGATGCGTCAACGGCTTTCGCTGGCACGCACTTTGGCGATGAAGCCCGAGGTGTTGTTGTTGGATGAGCCGCTTTCCGCACTAGATGCGCTAACCCGTGCCGTACTCCAAGACGAGATCATCCGCATCTGGGAAGAAGACCGTCGCACCGTGGTGATGATCACCAACGATGTCGACGAAGCCGTCCTCATGGCTGATCGCATCGTTCCGTTGACGCCAGGACCATCGGCGAGCTTTGGCAAGAGCTTCCCCGTCACCCTCGCGCGTCCCCGCGATCGCGCGACGTTGAACTTTAATCCTGAGTTCAAGAAGCTCCGCAATGAAGTCACGCGGTACATGACGCGGATCAATAAGGAAGCGAAAGAACTTTCACCGCAAGTCGAACTTCCCCTTCCTGATCTTCAACCTGAAATGCCCGGGAAGCTAGTAAGCGTAGCGTCGTAGTCGTCCAACGACTTTTACGACGCCGGAGAAGAATAGCATGGCAAACGAAAATCGATTCGTTGAAATCTTTAACGTCGTGAAGGCGTATCCCAATCCGTATGGCGAGGCGATACGGGTTGTTGACGGTTTTGATTTGAACCTGCGCAAGGGCGAGGTCGTTAGCGTCATTGGGCACTCCGGCTGCGGTAAGAGTACCGTGCTGACGATGGTCGCAGGCCTGAACGAAACCTCGGGCGGAAGTATCGCCGTCGGTGGTCGCGAGATCAGCGGACCGGGTCCCGATCGCGCGGTTGTGTTCCAGGCACCGTGCCTCTTGCCTTGGATGACATGCTACAAGAACGTGGCGCTGGGCGTCGATCTGGTCTACCCACACGGCACGAAGGCGGAGCGCAGGGAAATCTGTGAGTATTACCTCTCTGCTGTTGGGCTGGCGGACTCGATGGACAAGTATCCGCGTGAGATGTCCGGCGGCATGCAGCAGCGCGTTGGCATCGCTCGGGCAATCGCGCTCAAGCCGCAAATGCTGCTTCTGGACGAGCCTTTTGGACGGCTCGATTCCCTGACACGCATGGAACTCCAGGACGTGGTACTGCGGATTCTTGATCGTGAACAGATCACCACAATGGTCATCACCCACGACGTGGATGAAGCGATCTACATGTCTGATCGCGTCTGCATGATGACTAGCGGCCCGAACGCTCGCGTCGGGCAACTGTTGGAGCTGCCTTTCGCTAGGCCACGTAATCGCGACGAAGTTCTCGAGCACCCGATGTATTACGATCTGCGCGGTTGTCTTGTTTCGTTCCTCGAACAGCAAGACCACTCCAGCGAAAAGTCCAGCGACGAACAAGCCTACGAGGAAACCTTGCACGAAATTGAAGCCATGGTAACGGCCACTCAGCAAGTAACCGTGACGCCCGAGCTGCAGGAATCCTTTAGTTAATCAGCCTTATCCTTCTAGTTGGTGAACATGTTTTTGGCGGATTCAGAACAAATGGAAGCCTTGCAACATCCCGCAGGCATTTCTCTCGTTCAGGCGGTAGAAGTTTGGCTTCCCAGCGAAGACCAATCGCGGATTACCTGGGCATCCGGCTCCTACACGGGACATGACGAGTTCGCCCAGAAGAGCAAAGCGATCACCTTTGAGCGGGGCGAAGGGCTTCCTGGAATTGCTTGGGAAAAGGGGCTTCCCGTTGTTTCCCAAGAATTATCCGAGGACGACTTTGTCCGTGGCGAGGCGGCTCGGCGGATCGGAATTGACTGTCTTGTGGCCGTCCCCGTGATGCAGAACGAGCAATGCCGTGGCGTGGTCAGCTTCCTTTGTCGAGGAGGGGAAGGACTTCAAGGTGCCTTTGAAGTATGGCATCGAAACGATCGCGACGAACTGGGCCTTTCTTCGAGTTACTATTCCAACCTCGAACGCTTTGGGGCGGTTAGCCAGTGTGTCCGGTTCCCGAGGCGTGCTGGTTTGCCGGGAGAAACTTGGAACGACCGCGAGCCCAAAATCGTTTCACGAGTTGGGCTTTCAAAGAGTTTCATGCGTGCCGCTGGGGCCCGAGCGGAGAATCTCTCAGTCGCCATAGCTTGGCCAATTATGCGAACGGCTTTGGAACTTGAGGCGGTCTTTATGATGCTCTCTTCCGCAAAAAGCCCAATTGCGAGCGTGATGGAAGTCTGGAAGCCGCAGCCAAAAGAGGAGGAGGAAGGCAACCGTTGGTGCCTCGCCGATTCAAGCTATGGCCCCTTTATCGGATTAGAGCCAGTCAGCGAAAAGCTCTGTTTTGGTGAAGGTGAAGCCCTCGTAGGCCGGGTCGCAGCCAGCCGAACGCCCATGGTGAGCGAAGACCTAGCCTCGGAACCAACTCGGGGCGAGTTGTTCGCAGAGTACGGATTCACTTGGTCGCTCGGTCTGCCTGTATTCGTTGGAGAAGAACTCACAGCGATTGTCGTGATGATGCAATAAGAAAGGTTTATGCAACAAGGCACCAACCAAATCCTTCATGTCTACGACTACTCCACTCATCGACAAGCCAACACGCGGCACAAGCCCAGAGCGAGAAGCTCCGCGCCGCGCGAAGCCTGAGCAGATGGTTGCTGAGTATCTCGAAGAGCAAAGCCAGCTTACTGCCGTCGAACGATTTTCTCAGCGGCATGAATCGGACGCGTTGCCCGCGCAGGCGAAGTATTATCGCGACTTGATTCCGCTAGAAAAGCCTCAGCCTGGCGAACAATATGCGTTCGAAGTCGATCTCGATCTTTGCAGTGGTTGCAAGGCTTGCGTTAGTGCTTGTCACCACATGAACGGTTTAGAGAGCGGCGAAACCTGGCGCTCTGTTGGATTGCTAACCGGGGTCGATGCGCATTCGTTACCTACGCTTCGGCACGTCACAACCGCGTGCCATCACTGCCTGGATCCGGGGTGCCTCGTCGGGTGCCCAACGAACGCTTACGAAAAAGACCCTGAAACCGGCATCGTGCGCCATCTTGATGACCAGTGCTTCGGCTGTCAGTACTGCACGATGGCTTGCCCCTACGAAGTGCCACAGTACAGCGAGTCGAAAGGGATCGTTCGCAAATGCGACATGTGCCACGATCGACTGGCTGAAGGAGAAGCGCCGGCCTGTGTCCAAGCGTGCCCGAATCAAGCGATTCGGATTACGAATGTGGCTATCGAATCAACGAAAGTGCGGACAGACGCTGGTGAATTTCTGAGCGGTTCGCCGTCTCCCACGATTACGCGACCGACGACTATTTATCGAGGCGAACGAACTCACACGGATCGGGTCGTTGGAGCAGACAGTGACTTCGCCAAGCCGCAGCACGCGCATTTTGCGCTGATTGCGATGCTTGTGCTGACTCAGTTCGGGGTTGGGCTGTTTGCTTTGACAGTCTTGTTGGGTTGTGGCGGTGCATTCGAGAGCAGTCGCTCCTCCTCCATTACGTTTGGTGTTGCCGTGTTGGTAACACACGTGGGACTGTTGGCTGCATTGTTCCATTTAGGCAGGCCGCACTTGGCGTTCCGGAGTGTGTTGGGCTGGCGGCACTCTTGGCTAAGCCGCGAAGCGATTGCGTTTGGTGTCTTTGCGCCGCTGGCCATTGGAGCTACCGCTTACGCTCTGTTACCCCGGCTCCCCTTGAAATCATTGCTCGAAACACCGTTGCAAGTTGCCGCGACGCTTGCCGGTTTCGCCGGAGTCTTCTGCTCTGCAAAGATTTACCAATTCACCCAGCGAGAATTCTGGAAAGGCACTCGAACGGGCCTCAAGTTTGGACTCACCCCGTTCGTGCTTGGTTCTGCGGGTCTACTCGTCATCAGTGCTGTTCTAAAAAGCAGCCTTACCCGTGAGTTCGCGACTGGGCTTTGTTTCGTGTCTGTGGTGAAACTTGCTTACGAGTGGTGGCAGGTCTCGCAAGCGAGCCAGCCGAGCAGTTCGATTAGTCAATCGGCACGACTGATTCAGCGAGACCTAAGTGCGATCAGCAGGATGCGATTCCTCTGTGGCGTCTTGGGTGGATTGTGCTTCCCGTTGCTGACTCTTGCCACTTCTGGAGAACTTGCTCTTGGACTGGCAATCGCCTCACTCGCACTTTGCTTAGTCGGTGAGTTTGCGGAGAGGTATCTGTACTTTTCAGCAGTCGTCCCGCTAAGAATGCCGGGAGGAATCCCGTCATGAGTATCGTCGTAACGGAGAAGGCTCCGCCGGAGACCTTCGCCGACAAGCTGAAGTCTCTCATTGATGCGCGAGATGGCGTACTCACCAGAGACTTGCTGCGAACGCCTGGAAAGTTTGGGCTCGGGCAAGCTCCGGCGCGTCTAGCACCTGACGCGACGACCGACATGGTCTGCGGCTACTGCTCGACAGGGTGCAGTCTGAGGATTCACCTCCAAGAAGGCGAAGCGGTGAACCTCACACCGGCTACCGAGTATCCAGTAAACCTTGGGATGGCTTGCCCCAAGGGCTGGGAAGCGCTCAACGTGCTGGATGCCCCTGATCGAGCGACGACACCTTTGCTGCGTGATCGTTCCGGTACGCTCCAGCCGACGGATTGGGACCATGCTCTGGAAGCCTTTTGCATCAACTTCAAAGCGATTCAGATGGAGCATGGCCCTGATGCCGTCGCTTTCTTGAGTACCGGCCAAATGCCAACCGAAGAGATGGCGCTCTTGGGGAGCCTCGCGAAGTTTGGCATGGGCATGCTCCACGGCGACGGAAACACGCGGCAATGCATGGCTACTGCGGCGACGGCTTACAAGCAGGCCTTCGGTTTTGACGCTCCGCCCTACACCTACCAAGACTTTGAAGAGTCCGACGTCATCGTCCTCATCGGCTCAAACCTTTGCATCGCGCACCCGATCATGTGGGAAAGGGTTTGCCGGAATCCTCACAATCCGAAAATCATCGTCATTGATCCGCGTCGCACGGAAACGGCGGTCGCGGCTACCGAGCATCTCGCCATCAATCCTAAGGGTGACTTGCCGTTGCTGTATGCGATTGCAAACGTGCTGGTGCGGAACGGTTGGATTGATGAATCATTCATCGACGCCCATACCGATGGCATCGCGAAGTTCTCAGGATTCGTTGATGTTTTTACGCCCGAGGGCGTCGCCGAGCAAACCGGCATTCCGGCCGAGCAAATAGAACGGCTTGCCAGTACGATTCACGAAGGAAAGCGCGTCTCCTTCTGGTGGACGATGGGCGTGAATCAAAGTTACGAGGGTGTGCGTGTCGCTCAAGCGATTATCAACCTCGCGCTCATCACGGGAAACATTGGCCGCCCAGGAACCGGCGCGAACAGCATTACCGGCCAAGCGAACGCGATGGGGTCGCGGATATTCAGCAATACGACTTCACTGCTCGCTGGTCGCGATTTCGAGAATGAAGTACATCGTGAGGAAGTCGCGGAGATTCTCGAGATCCCCGTTGATCGCATACCCACGCAAAACAGCCTTCCTTATCACAAGATCCTCGAAGGTGTCCGCGAGGGAACCATCCGTGGACTCTGGGTGATCTGCACGAATCCTGCCCATAGTTGGATCGAGCAGTCTGAGGCTCGCGAGTTATTCGAAAAACTCGATTTTCTCGTCGTGCAGGACATGTACCACACGACAGAGACCGCTCAGCTAGCCGACTTGGTTCTCCCCGCCGCCGGTTGGGGTGAGAAAGAGGGAACCTTCATCAACAGCGAGCGACGCCTCGGCGTCATCAAACGTGTAAAGCGTGCCCCTGGAGAGGCGCTGGCCGATTTTTCGATCTTCAAGTTGATCGCCGAATACTGGGGCTGCGGCGAGATGTTCGACCGCTGGGAATCTCCCGAGGCAGCGTTCCAAATTCTGAAAGAACTTTCCCAAGGTCGCCCCTGCGATATCAGCGGAATCAAAGATTACGCCCAGCTCGATGCGCTTGGAGGTGTGCAATGGCCTTGCCCCGAAGACGCTGGCGAGGTCGAGCAGCAGAGACGTCTCTTCGCCGACGGGCGATTCTTTCATCCCGACGAAAGAGCCAAGATCAAGTTCGAAGCGGTTCAAGAGATGCCCGAGAAACCCGACAGCGAGTATCCGCTGATGTTACTCACGGGGCGTGGCACAGCTTCGCAATGGCACACGCAAACGCGTACCGGTAAGTCGCCCGTTTTGACGAAGCTCTACCCGAAGGAACTTTATGTCGAGCTGAACCCTGCCGATGCAGAAGCGCTCGAAGTGCAGGCCCACGACCAGGTGCGCGTCCTCTCCCGCCGGGGAGAATTGACGGCGGGCGCCTTTGTTACGCCAACCGTCAAGCCAGGGCAGGTGTTTCTTCCCATGCATTACGAGGCAACCAATCGCCTAACGCTGGCCCATTTTGATCCTTACTCACATCAACCTTCTTACAAGAATTGTGCCGTCCGAATTGAACGAGTTTAGTCCATCATGAGCGTCGACGAGAACTTCAGTGAAGAACAACAGAACTACCTGCAAGGCTTTGCCCTTGGGGCGGACGTTGCGCGGAAGATTCGCAACCTGCCGGTCATTTCTGGTAGCGCTTCCTCTGGTACGAGCATCAGTGTCGGAGGCAGCGTAGCGGTCAGTGTCAGTGATGTGGTCCGTCGCCCCGAACAGCGGCATTACGACGCTCAAGATCGCCAAACCGATGCTGGCGGGAAGTTATGTGCTGAAGAGCAAGCAAAGCGAGAAAAGAATCCGCTGGACATGTGGGACGAAATGCAGGCCCGTGCCCGGAGTGGGGAGTTTCCCAAGGGAACGGACGTTTTTCTGCAAAAGTTCCACGGCCTGTTTTACGTGGCACCGGCTCAAGATTCTTATATGTGTCGTATGCGTTTCCCGGGCGGCGATTTGCGATCCTATCAACTACGCGGTCTCGCCGACCTTGCGGACTCCGACGCGGGCGGCTTCGTGGATGTCACAACACGAGCCAATCTGCAGTTTCGCGAAATCCCCGCGGAAAGTCCGATCAATATTCTCATCGGCTTGCGTAACCTCGGAATCATCAACATCGGTGCAGGCGGGGATAACATTCGCAACGTAACGGCGAGCCCCTTAAGCGGGATCGATGCTCGTGAGCTGATTGAAACGCTCCCTCTCGCTCAAGAGATGCACCACTACATAATCAATAATCGCGAGATGTATGGTTTGCCACGTAAGTTCAACATCGCGTTCGATGGCGGGGGGACGATTACAGCACTCGAAGATACCAATGACATTGGTTTCCACGCGGTTGAGGTGGTCGAGGAGAACGCGTCCGAAGAGTTTCCTGCCGGCGTCTACTTTCAACTCGCTTTGGGTGGGATCACTGGCCACGAAGACTTCGCTCGTTACACGGGAGTTCTGTTGAAGCCAGCCGAGTGCGTCGAGGTGGCTACAGCGATCGTGCGTGTTTTCATCGATAACGGAGATCGAACCGATCGGAAAAAGGCCCGCCTCAAGTACGTGCTAGACGATTGGGGCTTCGAGAAATTCTTGACCCAAGTCGAAGAAGAACTTGGCCACAGTCTGCCCCGTTTTCCGCTGGAGAGTTGCGAGCCGCGCGAAGACGACGATCGGTTGGCTCACTTGGACGTCCGTGCCCAGAAACAACCTGGACTGAACTATATTGGTGTTGTCTTACCAGTGGGACGCATCACTTCCGAGCAGATGCGCCAGATAGCTCGGCTTGCCGACCGATACGGCAGCGGAACGCTGAGGCTCACGGTTTGGCAGAACCTGCTGATCCCAGACATTTCCGATGAGTCGGTCGAAGAGGTCACCGCTGCAATTGAAGCCATGGGTCTCGACTATCGCGCTACGAGCGTTCGCGCAGGACTTGTCGCTTGCACGGGTGCTGCCGGGTGCAAGTTTGCTGCCTCGCATACGAAGCAACACGCGATGCAGATCGCCGAATTCGTTGAGAACGAACTCGAACTCGACACGCCCGTGAATATCCATCTCACAGGCTGCCATCACTCCTGTGCTCAGCATTACATCGGCGACCTCGGATTGATCGGTGCCAATGTGGAAGATGGCGAGGACATGGTCGAGGGCTACCACTTGTTCGTCGGCGGTGGTTACGGAAATCAACAAGCCATCGGACGTGAGTTACTCTCAAACATCCGCGCCATCGACGCACCAGAAGTCGTCTGCCAAGTGCTGCGGTCCTACTTGGAGCAGCGTGACACTCCCGAGCAAACCTTCGTTGAGTTTGCCCAGAGTAAGACCATCGAAGAACTGAAGTCACTGTTGGAAACCGTACCTGCAATGGCTTAGTTGAAGAGGATTATCGACCTGCATTTTGAACACGGATTGCACTGATTTCACGGATTTTTTTGGTGCCAGGTGTGCCACGCGAAACTCGGCATACCCTCAAAGAAACTGCCTACTGCCCCTTGCCTACTGCCCACTTAAATCATGTCTGTCTCATTGATTCCCGAATCGGCACCTTTTAACGAGTCGCAACGCGCCTGGCTCAACGGTTTTCTTGCTGGCTGGACGGGGCTGGAGCCTGGGTCCGAAGGGGAAGGTCTAGCCGCAGCGACCGGACTGCTTGAGAGCGAAACGGATACGGTCGTCGAGGAAGACTTTCCGTGGCACGACTCGGCCTTGGAAATGGACGAACGGCTGAAACTGGCCGAAGGAAAGCCGGTCGAGCGAAGGTTGATGGCCGCGATGGCGCAACTCGACTGCGGCGCTTGCGGCTACGTTTGCCAGACCTACTCAGAGGCGATTGCTGCTGGTGATGAGAGCAATCTGACGCTTTGCTCTCCCGGCGGTAAAGAGACCGCCAAAATGCTCAAGAAGATTATCAAAGAAGCTGGGGCGCCAAGTAGCAATGGCCAAGCTGCGACCAAGGAGGCAGATGGTCAGATCAGTCGCAGCAATCCGTGGGCTGCACCTGTGAAGAGCGTTCATAATCTCAACAATGAGGGTTCGTCCAAGGTGACAACCCACGCCGTCATTGATCTTGCCGGCAGTGGACTCTCCTATCGCGTTGGGGATTCTTTGGGAGTGTATCCCACGAACTGCCCCGACTTGGTGGACGCCATCCTCTCAGCCATCGGCAGTGATGGCAGCGAAGCGGTTGAAGGGCCTGATGGTTTTCAAGGCACATTGAAAGAAGCTTTGCTGACGAAGAGCAATCTGCGTGATGTCGAAGAAGAGCTGTTAGAGTTACTGATTGCGACGACTAAAGATCAAGCTGAGAAAACGAAGTTGCAGTCGCTGGTGGATAGCGACGAGCTTGATGAGTTGGATGTGCTTGATCTTTTGGAGATCGCGCCCTCGGCAAAGCCGCCAGCGGCGGGATTTGCGATGAGCTTGGCGGCGCTCAATCCGCGGTTATACTCGATTGCCAGTTCGTTGGATGCCCATCCCGAGGAAGTACATCTCACGGTCGGTCGTGCGACCTGCGAGGTCAAGGGGCGAGAACGCAAGGGGGTCGCTTCGACGATGTTCTCCGATCGAATCAATTCCGGAGACAAGGTACCCGTCTTTGTTCAACCTTCACATGGATTCACGACGCCGGAGAATCCAGACGCTACGATGATTATGGTCGGGCCAGGGACGGGCATTGCTCCGTTTCGCGCGTTTCTTGAAGACCGCCAAGCAGCTGGCGCGAAGGGCAAGAACTGGCTGTTCTTCGGCGATCAACACGCAGCGACCGACTTCCTTTACGAAGAAGAATTCGCGGCAATGCAGGAGTCGGGTCTGCTTACGAAGTTGAGTACCGCCTTTAGTCGTGACCAAGCGGAGAAAGTCTACGTTCAAAATCGCATGACCGAACAAGGCGCAGAGCTGTTCGAGTGGCTCGAAGAGGGCGCTTACTTCTTCGTCTGCGGTGATGCGAAGCGAATGGCCAACGACGTCGACAAAGCGCTGCACTTGCTTATTACCGAACACGGAAATCTGAACGAGACAGAAGCAAAGCAATATGTGGAATCCTTGAAGTCTGCCAACCGTTATGTGCGAGACGTGTACTAAAACCACAGATCACTTCCTAGAACAAATCCAATCAAGCTTAGGCGGCTCGATGACACCTTCCCTCCATGTCTTCCCCAGACAACCTGCCGCTTAATCCGAATTCTCCGAACTCCGCGGAGCCGTCACGGCAATCTCTCGTGATTATCGGTGCCGGCATGGCGACGCACGCGCTCTTGCGGCAGCTGGCTCAACTCAAGGCGCTCGATCATTACCATGTGACGGTCATTGGAGAAGAACCGCGACCTTGTTACGACCGTGTGCACTTGACCGAGTGCTTCACCGGCAAGACCGCCGATGATTTGTTGCTCGACCCCGTTGCGTGGTATTCCGAGCACGGCATTGAGCTGATCACGGGCGATGCCGTCACACGGATTGATCGCGAAACGCGGACCGTCCACGCAGCGTCGGGTCTTAAAGAAGTCTATCATCGCTTGGTACTCGCCACCGGCTCGTGCCCGTTCGTGCCGCCGATCAAGGGAGTCGACCTGCCAGGAGTATTTGTCTATCGCACCATTGAGGACATTGAGCAAATCAAAAGCTATGCCAAGGGCTGCCAGACTGCTGCGGTATTCGGAGGTGGCTTGCTCGGGTTAGAGGCTGGCAAGGCGTTACATGATCTCAAACTAGAAACGCACGTTCTTGAAGTCGCGCCGAGTTTGATGCCGCGTCAACTGAATGCTGAAGCAGGTGTGCTGCTGAAGCAAGAGATCGAGAAGCTTGGAGTCCACATTCACCTCTTGCGCGGCGCGAAAGGGATCGAAGAATTCGGGGAGCAGAAGCGAATTCTCTTTGATCGCGAGGAAACGCTCGAAGTCGATATGATCGTCATCTCCGCGGGGATTCGCCCGCGTGACGAATTGGCACGTGAAGCGAATTTGTCCTGCGGAGAGCGCGGAGGAATTGCCGTTGATCGCCAGTTGCGCACCGTCGATCCACGCATCCATGCCATTGGCGAATGCGCAACTTTTGAGGGTAAACTCTACGGCCTCGTTGGGCCTTGCTACGACATGGCTGAGGTGGTCGCCAAGAATTTGGCAGCGACTGCCGAGGGTGAAGCCGCCAAGCACGAATTTCTTGGGGCGTCGCAAGCTTCGCGATTGAAGCTGATGGGCGTTGATGTCTCGACCCTTGGCACTCCGATTGGCAAGGCGGCAGGTGCTTCGCTGTTGGTCAGCCAGGGCGAGGGATATTGTCGTTCGTTGATGATCGAAAACAAGCGACTCGTGGGTGCCATCGGCGTTGGGAACTGGCCTGAACGTGAGCGTCTCAGCGGAGTGATCGCCGAGGGGAGGAAGATTTCGCGCAGGCAAGAGCGACACTTCAAGGAGACCGGCCAGCTTTGGTCCGCCAGCGAAGGAGATAGCATTCTTGACTGGCCAGCTGCCGCGACGGTTTGTAGCTGTCTCAACGTGACACGTGGCAAACTCTCTGACGCATTACTGGCCGGCTCGAGCGATGCGGATACACTGGCGGAAACTACCGGGGCATCAACCGTTTGCGGGTCTTGCCGCGATCTGTTGTGTGAGTTGGCAGGTCAGCCCCAAGCGGCTGCCGGCGTCAAAGGTCGGAAGGGTTTGCTGATTGCCTCTTGCTTGGCAGCATTCTTGGTTCCCGTATTCGTTGCGGCAGGTCCCTTTCCGTTTGCTGAGACAGTTCAATCCTCCTGGCGACAAGTCGACTTCCTCTGGCAAGATTCCTTCGCCAAGCAGGTTTCGGGATTCACGCTGCTGGGAATTTCCATCCTGGCTTTGGGCTTTTCATTGCGGAAACGAATCTCTTGGTTTTCATGGGGCGAGTTCGCTTCCTGGAGAGGCATGCATGGAATCCTAGGGACACTCACGCTTGCGGGCTTCCTCGTCCACACCGGCTTGCGTTTGGGACACAACTTCACGCTCGCGTTGGCTGTCGTTTTTCTGCTGCTGAATCTGCTTGGCGCTTTCACGGGGATCACTGCGTCGCTGGAGAGTCGTTTCGCAGGAGTGCGGGGGCGGCAGCTTCGCGCTTGGCGGCCCAAACTCACTCAACTACACATTTGGCTATTTTGGCCACTGCCGGCCTTGGTTTTGTTCCACATCATTTCGGTTTACTACTACTAAGTTTTTCGAGTATGCGTGTTTGCAAGCTCGCTTTGATATGTCAGTTAAGCATCAGTGGATTCTGTGGATGATCGTGACGGTTTGCCTGTTGGCTTACTTTACGTTGAGTCTCACACGACAGCCGGGCGGGATGGCGCAGACCTTCCTGCCTGGAGTCACCACGCATGGGCACTACCAAATCGAAATGCAATGCCTAGTTTGCCACACGCCGGGGATGGGCGTGAAGCAAGAGTCCTGCATGGATTGCCACGGAGCTGACCTAAAGCGTTCCACGGACACGCATCCGCGTTCGAAATTTACTGACCCGGGAAAGATGCACTTACTCACCAAGCTCGACGCGCGACACTGCACGACGTGCCATCAAGAACACGTACCTGACCGTACGTTGGCCATGGGCCTCTCGCTTCCCAAGGATTACTGTTGGCACTGCCATCAAGAAGTCGGCGAACAACGCCCCAGCCATGCAGACTTTGCTTACGACTCATGTGCAACGGCTGGCTGCCACAACTATCACGATAATCGAGCCCTGTTCGAAAACCTTCTCGTTGAGCATCACGGCGAGCCTGCCATGCTTGAGAAGCAACTTGTTGAACCCCGCAACTTTGGAGACTCCTGGCAGGCTCGCTATTCTGAATCGCGGAAGACTTTGGCCGCTGAGGAGAATGATGCTCCGGAAGGCCTCGGCTACGACGAGCAAATCTCTACCGATTGGGCCGCCACTGCCCACGCTGCTGCGAGTGTGAATTGCAGCGGGTGTCACACATCGGAAGAGTTGGAATGGACCAACCATCCCACGCACGAGTCTTGCGGCGCATGCCACGACAGCCAGGTCGCGGGATTCCTCGAAGGACGCCATGGGATGCGGCTTGCTCAAGGCCTCTCGCCGATGACGCCCAGCGCTGCCCGGCTGCCGATGTATGCGACGAACGGTCACGCGGAGCTAACTTGCTCAGCCTGTCATACCCCACACAAGTACGATACCGCCTACGCTGCGGTCGATGCCTGCGTGAAGTGTCATGCGGATGAGCACTCAACCGCATATCTCGATTCCCCCCACTACGATCTTTGGCAAAGTGAGCTGGCAGGTGAGGGGAAACCTGGCTCTGGGGTTTCGTGCGCGACGTGTCATCTTCCGCGTCTCAAGAATGCCGAGAAAGAGACTTTCGTTCAGCACAATCAGAACGACAACCTTAGGCCGAACGAAAAAATGGTCGAGAGCATTTGCCACCAGTGCCACGGGCTTCAGTTCTCGTTGGACGCTTTAGCCGATGAGGTACTGATCAAGAACAACTTTCAGGGTGAGCCGGAGGTCCATGTCGAGAGTCTCGACATGGCGAAACACTGGTTCGACGAGCGGGCCCGTTTACGAGAGGAGGCGAAACAGAAGCGTGAAGGCGGCTAGGTTTCGAGGCTAAGGCGGAATGAGTCGGGCGTAAGCGACGTGCCAGTGCCCAATTTTGTTTTCAAGAAAGAGTAAAGGAAGTTCCGTGATGACGCATTCGATGAAATTGGTTGCCGGCCTGCTGTTGGTGTTGGTGTCTGGATTGACCTTTCTGACTTCTGGCGGTTGCAGCAAACCGAGCGAAGCCGCGACGGGTGGGATCTCGCCCGAGAAGTTCGCCGATGGAGTTCACGCCGTGATGATGGCGGATCGTACGGTCTACGCCCGTGACGTGGTCACGCGTCTCAAAGATCAGGAGGCTCCCGTGAAGCCTGATGAGTACTGGGAAAAGTGGAAAGAGGGTGACACCCACAAAATGCCATTGCCGGCCCAGATGTTCCGTATGGGTGCTTCACTGGTGAACGACAACCCCGACGCAGGTTTCAAATACAGCTTGAAATCGCTTTGGCCTCTCAACCCGGAACATAAGCCGGCTAACGAGGACGAGATCAAGGCGCTCAAGTTTCTCTCAGACAACCCGGGCAAGACTTACACGGACACGATCACCGATCCCGACGGGAACGAACTGTTCGTGAAGTACTACCCTGACCGTGCCGTCGCGAAAGCTTGCTGGGAATGTCACAACAATCACGAACGTCGCGATATGGATGCCTATCCCGAATTCAAAAAGGATGACGTGATGGGGGCTGTCGTAGTGTTCGTTCCCACGAAGTAATGTTTATGAAAATCGAATCTTGGGAGCGGTCTGATGACTCGTTTGCTAAGAATCATCTTCCTACTGCCAATCGGCTTGCTGTCGGCTGCAGGATGCAGCCAACCTGAAGGTACGGAGGCTGACACTGGGGCGACGGAAATGCCCGCTTTACCCGCGAAGTTCACAGCGGGCAAAGCTGTCTATGACGCAGGATGTGCCAGTTGTCACGACAGCAGCCGCGATGGAGCGCCGCGACTGGGCTACAAGCCAGCCTGGTCGCGGAGGTTCTCCCAAGGGGATGAACTTCTGATTCAACATGCGATCGAAGGATTCAAGCTCATGCCCCCTAAAGGGGACAACCCCGAGTTGACTGATGAAGAAATCGCCGACGCGGTGAGTTACATCAAGTACCGCGCTGAGTTGGGGATTCCGGCCAAGGCAGAATGAACGCCTTAAGGAGTGCCACCCACAGACTGACGCCTTGCGGCTCATTCTCTAAAGAGAATTCACCAAAAACATAACGCCAAATTAGAATGAGGAAATACGATGACCCCTGAGCAAATCACCCTCGTCCAAACGACTTGGGCCCAAGTCGAACCAAGTGCTGATCAAGTCGCCGGGCTCTTTTACGGGAGGCTGTTCGAAATCGCTCCCGAGGTGAAACCGATGTTCACGACCGACATCGCCGAGCAAGGCAAGAAGCTCATGCAGATGATTGGTGTCGCCGTGAATGGACTGCCGAAGCTCGACACGATTGTCCCGGCGGTCCAACAGCTCGGAGTCCGTCACATCGAATATGGTGTTGAAGCAGGGCATTACGATTCGGTTGGCGCGGCTTTGCTTTGGACGTTAGAGCAAGGGATTGGAGATGGCTTCACCCCTGAAGTCAAAGAGGCGTGGACGGAGACGTACGTCACGCTCGCGACTGTGATGAAAGACGCCGCTGCTCAGGCAGCTTGAATCGCTAACCAAGACGAAGAAAGCCTCGGACCGTAACGTGCGGCCCGAGGCTTTCGCTCTTCTTCAATCGGTACTCTTCGGTCTTAGAAGTTCATCGTCCATTGCGAATAGATGAACTGGGCATTACTGTTGCCGATGATCTTGTCGCCGGCCCACAGGTAAGAGTAACCAAGCAGGATGTTCGAGCGAGGGCCAATCGCGTACTTCGCGATGAAGTCCAACTCGTTACCGAAGTCCTTGCTGTCGGTCCGTTGATCAGAGGGAACGGCAACGAATGGAATCGTGTCTTCCGCTTGATTCGCACCGAGATAGTAGTACCAGAACAGGAAGTTCAACTTCTTGCTTGGAGCCATCGTAATCAAGCAGTTCGGAGACGAAATGTTTGAACGATTGACTGCGTCGATGAAGCCCAGGTACTTGTGTGCCAGCGGGAACAAGTCGTTGAAACGATTGAAGTCGCCACCAGGGACGTTACCCGAAGCGTAGTCGAAGTACGCCCAGATGGTTGGCTTCCAAGCCAATCCGCCGAGTTGATGACCCAGACCACAGGTGCAGAAGGCCGCAGAGTGATCAACACCAAGGCCGCTTTGACGGCCACCTTGGTAAGCACCTTCGACGTCGAACAAGAGTGGCATGCCTTCAAACTTACCGTTGAGACGACCGCCTACCGTGTGCAACGAGAAGTCCGTCCGCACAGGCGTCCCCGCGGTTTGGTTGTCGTAACCGAGGTAATACATGTCGATCGTGTTGGCCCCTTCGGCGAACTTGCGGCTCGCGTAGGCACCGTAGAACGAAATGTCGTAGTTGGCTTCGTCAAAGTTGTCGGCGTCGACGGGGACTAGATTTGTGTAGAAAGGATCGATCGTCCAGTCGCCGGCTTCTACCGTGCCGCGGATACCTTCGAACGTTCGACGGGTATTGGCCCAGTCGAGCGGCGAAACCAATCGCTGTGCACCAAAGAGCAGCTCTTGGCGACCGACGCGAATCGAGGTGTTGTCGGTAATCTTGAAGTCAAAGAACAAATTCAAGAAGTCTGCCGAGTTGCGATCAATCGGACGAGGAAGATACTCATCGTTGGCGATGACGTCCGCGAAGATCCCTTCGGAGAAGATGCGTAACCGATCATTGACCTTCCAGTTCTGGTAAAGCCGCAAGCGGGTGAGCATGAAGTCGTTGGTCGTGTCATTGAAACCAAGAACTCCAGCCTGACGTCCCATGCCTTCTTCGTGATGGTAACGCAAGCGGATTTGACCACCAATGTCCAGCTTACCCCAATCACCTCCAGCCACGGGCATCAGCTTCAGGCAGTCGCCAAGACAACTTCCCTTATAGCAAGGGTCGTTCAAGTAGCTGAAATCGTTCGCATAGAACAACACTTTGTGCGATCCGGCGCAAGTCGGCTTGTCTTTCTTTTTCACTCCAGCGCCGCAACCGACACCATCTCCACAGTCACAGCCATCGCCGCACGCATCACCACAACTTGGTCCGCAATCGTCACAGCAACCATCCGCCCCACAAGAGGGTTCGCAATCGCAGCAGTCGGTGAGTTCGAATTGCTCGTCGTCGACCCAGTTGGTCGCCTCGATGTCGAAGTGATCGACTTGATAATTATCAGAAGGGTTGGTCAATTCCTGACCAATTGCAGGGGTGACTAGCCACCATGCTAGTGCACAGGCAAGGGCAGTCTTGCCTTGTAATCTAGAAGCGTACATCTCCGTATGTCTCCAAACCATCCGTGTCGAGAGCGAACTTCACTGAAAGGACGTCGCTGAACAATCCTTGCCGAATCGTCCGCCAAAACGGCCGGCGTTGGAGAGTGACTACGACCTAAGCTGCTAGCCGCCGTGCTAGCTAGACCAGTAGGTCCTCCAAAAGTCTTGGTTCGTCGGATATTTGACGTATCTGTAGCGACGCTCACGCAACCCGTAGAGTTTACCTAATCGAACCCCATCACCCTGGGTTCAACGACGCGTAGAGACATCGGCTCATTAACAGCTGGCTAACAAATAGTGCAGCTCAGTTGTCGCTGTTCAGTCGAGAAAATCAAGCTGACTGACATCAACAGAAACCGTGAGCGTGTGATTGCCCCCACCTACGAAGACGCCCTGCAGCGGACAAACATCTCCGTAATCTCGCCCGTAGGCAAGCGTGATGTGGTCGGTCGAGGGGATCACGTCATTGGTGGGGTCAAAGTCCACCCAGCCGCTCTCTCCGGTGAACACCGATAGCCAGGCGTGTGATTCGTCGGCCCCAACCAGTTTTTCTTTCCCCGGAGGCGGTTCGGTGCGCAGATAGCCGCTGACGTAACGGGCTGGGAGTCCAAGCGAACGCAGGCAGGAGATTTGGAGATGGGCGAAGTCTTGGCAAACGCCGGCTTTCCTTGCGAAAACTTCGGCGACTGGGGTGCTGACCGTCGTGGCACGAGAATCGTATTGGAATTCTTCGTAGATGCGGTTGGTTAAGTCTTGCGTTGCCTCAATGATGGGACGGGACGGGGTGAACGACGCGCGGGCGTAGTCGGCATACTCTTCGTCAAGCTGTGTGAATTCCGAAGGGAAGCGAAACAGGCACGCGCGAATCGTTTCCTCAGTTTGCGGAGCAACCACCTGCTGAGCGATTTCCTCCCAAGGCGGAGATTCCTTAGGCGGTGTCGGCTCAGCCACTTCGACAACGCTGGTGGCTGTAACGGAGAGATTGTTGTGGGGCGTGTGCAGGGAAAAATAGTCGATCTTGTTCCCAAAGTAGTCCAGTCGCGAGTTTAGTTCTAACGGGTCCGGCACCGTGAGGAGACGAAAGTCCTGACAGGATTGATGCTGAGTGTCTCGCGGACGAAGGTGCGCCTTGTTTTGACAAACCGAGACTGGTTCCTGGTAGGCGTACTTCGTCGTATGAGTGATGCGATATCTCATGCTGTTCAGGAAGTGAATCTAACGTCAAAACTGTCTCTAAGATTGCGGATCCAGTGACGTCGCGGATAGCTTGCGAGGTGTGCCTGCGTGGACGAGGTACCGTCGCCAGATTTCGTTCGCTAGTTGGGGAAGCTTCGTTTCAAATTCCATGAGCAGTTGTTCTAGAGCTTCGCTATCGCCTATCCGGAAACGATCAGAAACGTCTTGAATGTTAGCGACTTTGATCGTGTGCGTCATCTCCGAGATCAACCTCAGGTACGGAGCCAGCCCAGGTTGGTCGTCATCTCGCGGGAGCTGTTCGATGTGTGATTGCAACGTGATCAGTTGAAAGGCCACACTCCGCGGGTTGGTTTCATCGGTAATTAGGAGGTCGAGAACCGCCGAGAGTTGCAAGCTCGCCAAGTAGCGCGAACGATAGGTCATCAGGCTGTCGGCAATTTCGAGCGAAACCTCAAAGATCTCAGGAGAAATCGTTTTCGTTTCCAAATAGCAGCTTCGCAACAGGGTGAGCGTTTGCAACGAGCGCTCCAAGCGACGTCCGAGATCGAGGAATCGAAAAACGTGGGAACGTGTCATGCTTTCCATGACGAGTCCTTCGATCGCGGCCAGATCAACGATCAGTCGGTTGACCATGCCGAGCACGTCGGTCAGGTCTAGCGAGACCAATTCTTTGGGAGCACGGAAGCTCTTGTCGATGCGTACGATGATTCGCCAGGTATCGACCGAAAGTCGATCGCGGACCAGCGAAGCGACGTGGAACAGTTGGTCGAGGACGCTCCGTAGGGTTCCCGCTTGTTCGCTGTCGAAAACCCAACGAGGCAAAACCGTTTCCAACTCAGGGAGCCGTGGCTTGATCTCTTCCAAGGCGTAGCCCGCTTCAATCTGCCCTTGCTCAGCCATGGCCCGTAGCAACGCGGGTAACTCGACGAGCTTGCCATCGGCTGTCTCGCTAGTGACGCGGTGGATGAACGTCCGTAGCAATCGCGCAGTAGCATCGGCCCGCTCAAGATGTCGACCGAGCCAAGAGATATTATCCGCCACACGGCTTGGCAGGTCGGTACCACTACGGCGGAGGCTAACTTGCTCCTCACTCGCAGAAAGCAAACTAATCGGCTCAACGGGCTGTTTACTGATAATCCATGCGTCTTTGCTGCCGTCGCCTTTGGGAATCAACGGACGCCGCTTGGGAGCGTTTTGCTCGGCGGGCAACGGGGAAGTTCTGGCGAGTCCACCATCCATCACGGCATAAGAGCCTTCTTGGGCGACGGCAAAACAACGCAGCACGAGCTGGGAAGCGCTGGTTGTCCCGTTGCGATAGGTTGGGACGGATGAAGAGTTAAACTGTTCCTGGGCGACATAGCTAGTGGGATTGGTACGCAGCCGTTCGGTAAGTTCTTGTCGAGTAAGCTGAGCAAGCTGGTCATTCGTTTCGCCGCGACGACCGCGGCGGCGGAAAGCGTGGCTGATGGTCAACGTGTCGAGATTCGCCAATGTGTAGTCCAGAGACTTCGCCTCACCACACCACCACGTGGCGATACCGGGGAGTTGCAAATCGCGTTGGAAGAAGAACTTGCAAAGCCGCGGCATGAAGGCCATGAACGCCGGAGATTCGACGAGGCCGCTTCCCAAGGGGTTGGAAATCGAAACGTTCCCGTGCTGCGCTGCTTGAATTAAACCAGAAGGACCGAGAGAAAGGTTCCCGCTAAACTCGAGCGGATCGCACGCTTCGCTATTGGGCCGACGGAGGAGCACGTCCACCGGCTGCAATCCGTCGAGCGTTTTCAACCAAACGGAATGATCGCGTACCGCAAGGTCAGCCCCTTCGACGAGAGTGTAGCCAAGATAGCGAGCCAGGTAGGCATCTTCGAAGTAGTTCTCGTAGTCTGGGCCGCGACTCAACAGAGCGATGCGTGGGTTGTCACGGTTGGTTTGGGCGATCTGCTGGAGTCGATTTCGAACCGAGACAAAATAAGGCGCCAGGCGTTTGACTCGCGAAGCCCGGAAAATATCGGGCAGCATGCGCGAGACAACCACCCGGTTTTCCAAAGCGAACCCAACCCCCGAGGGTGATTCACTGCGGTCTGCCAGCAACCACCACTTCCCGTCAGGAGCTCGCCCCAAATCGGCTGCGTAGAAATGCAGGAAACTGTCGCCCGCAGGTTGGAGATTCGCATAAGGAAGCTGGAAGTGGGGATGACCTAGGATCAATTCGGGCGGCAGGACCTTCTCTTTGAGCAAACACTGCTCGCCAAACAGATCAGCCAACACAAGCTGCAGTAGCTCGCCTCGCTGAGCGATTCCCGCTGCAACGGCTTGCCACTCTTGCTCTTCAATCAGCGTGGGAAGCGGATCGAGCTGCCAAAGTCGCCCGCTAGCTTCGGGATCGCCATAAGGACTGTAGCTAATGCCGTTCTCGTAGATCAGTCGCTGAGAACGTTCCCAACGTCGCGAAAAGCCCTCCTTGCCAAGTTGGTCGATTTGCTCGCGAAACTGAGACCACAGCGGCTGGATCTGAGTAACTTGTTGCGACGTCGCGGTGCCGAGCAGTTCGTCGTAGCGACCTTGTGAAGCCAGTCCTGGTGTTGCCAGATAGCCATCTAAGACACCGACCCTCGGGTGCCCGGTGGGCGACGAGAAACTACCGCTTGCTTGGGCCGAGGACGCCGATTGTTGCTGGCTTTGCATCGGAGGACTCGACGATCTGGGAAGCAGGATAGACTAGCTAAGGTGTTTGCCGCGTCGGAGATCGAGCGTCATTGGTAGCTCAGGATGCGGCGTCTCTATTGGCATCTTAGCTATCCCTGGCGTATGTCCAAAGTCGAAAAACCGCGTTGCTCGTCGGCTTTCGGCTTCCAGTGCGTTGACAGGGAAGGTTGTAGGGTTCAATCCGCCCGGATGTCCAACGTGATATTGGCATCCGCCCATCGAACGACCAAGCCAGGTATCGACCAGATCAAAACGTAAGGGTGAATCAATTCCCAGCGTCGGATGCAAACAGCTTGGCGGCTGCCAGGCCCGGAAGCGGACGCCCGCGACGAACTCGCCTTCAGCGCCTGTCGGGTGGAGCGGTACGCGACGACCGTTACAAGCGAGCTGGTAACGCGGGTCGGTCATGCCGTTGACCTTCACTTGAACACGTTCAACCGAGGAGTCGACATAGCGTGCCATCCCACCACCGCCCGGCTCTTCTCCTAAGACGTACCACGGCTCGACGGCACGGCGGATCTCGACGTCAACGCCTCGTTGGTTGAATTTGCCAATAAACGGAAAACGGAACTCCTGGTGTGCATCGAACCAATCCGCTTCGAGTGGAATCCCCGCTTGGTTTGTCTCTTCGATGACGTCTTGGAAATCCTGCCAGATGAAATGCGGCAACATCCAACGGTCGTAAAGAGAGGTCTTCCAATCGACCAGCGGCTGCTCGTAGGGCTGGTCCCAGAAACGAGCCACAAGCGACCGCAGCAGCAACTGTTGTGTCAGCGACATCTGCGCGTGAGGCGGCATCTCAAAAGCACGAAATTCAACCAGCCCCAACCGCCCCGTGGCGGAGTCGGGCGAGAAAAGCTTGTCGATGCAGAACTCCGAACGATGCGTATTCCCTTCACCATCGATCAGCAGGTTACGGAATACGCGGTCGACAAGCCACGGAGGACAATCGCGGCCCTGTTGGATTTGCTCGCAGGCGATCTTTAGTTCGTACAACGCATCGGAACGCGCTTCGTCAGCGCGTGGTGCCTGGCTCGTGGGGCCGACGAACTTGCCGGAGAACAGGTAGCTCAGCGAAGGGTGATTTTGCCAAAAGCCGAGGAAGCTTTTCAGCAGATCAGGCCGACGCAGCCAGGGGCTATCCGCGGGAGTCGCGGCGCCCATCACGACGTGATTCCCGCCGCCGGTACCGGTATGCGAGCCATCGAGGTCGAACTTCTCTGTTCCCAGGCGTGTGTTGCGTGCATCCTCATAGACGCCGCTAGTGATGTCGACCAGTTGTTCCCAATTCGATGCCGGGTGGACGTTCACCTCAATCACACCCGGGTCGGGCGTGACTTTCATCGTCTCGATGTTCGGGTCGTGCGGCGGGGTGTAGCCTTCGACGACGATCGGCATCTCCAGTTCGACGCACGTTGCTTCGAGGGCGGAAACCAGATCGAAGTAAACGTGCGAACGATCGACCGGCGGCATGAAGACATGCAGCGTCCCCTCACGCGGCTCGACGCAAAGTGCCGTACGAACAACCTGCTTCGGATCGTCATACTGAGTGTCGATCGCAAAGGGAGCACCACTGCGGAAGCTTTCGGTGGCGGAATCTTCCTGACCGTGACCGCTTCCACCCGTGCCGTTGCCGCCCGAGTATAACTGGCCGTAGCCGTTTCCACCCGTCGGTGAGCCGACCTTCGCGAACGACTGCGCTCCCGTCGTGGCGAAGGCATGTTGCAACTCTTCGCGACCGGCACCTGGATCGCCCGTGCCGTACAGGAGAGATTGGAGTTGAACCGGGCGACGCATCGCCAACTCCTCTGGCTTGGCGAACGGATCGTGTTCAAAAAAATGCCGTGGGTAGGTTTCTTTCCCTTCATAGAGCAACGATTGCAAAGGCAATCGGTAGCCCATCGCGGAGTCGCCGGGAATCAGGAAGAGCTCTTCGGAGCGAACCGCCCAAGGTCCGCTCACCCAATGTGGCTCGGGCTCCCACCAACGGAACTGCAGGGGAAGCACACTCCCAACCGGAGCGGTCAGTCCTTGCTCGAATATCCGCGAGATACGCTCACGTTCTTGCTTATCTTCCAGCTTGGAGTCGTGGATCTCCACGTTCGCGGGCAAGCGGCGTTCTCTCCATGTGTAGTAGAACGCATCCTCGAAAGCCGGGATGGCATGTTGAGCATCGACCGCGAGGTGCTTGGCAAGGGTTTCGGCGAAACGCCGCGCGTCCTCAACCGTATGCCCGTGGTTGTCCTCGGGGTTGGCGAGCAGGTGCGGGCTGTTCCAGAGCGGATCGCCCGATTTTCGCCAGAGGCATTGCATGGCCCAGCGAGGCAGCGGTTCGCCCGGGTACCACTTTCCTTGGCCGTAATGAAGTAGTCCGCCGCCTGCGAAGCGCTCTTTGAGCCGGCGGAGCAAATCGTCTGCCAAGCGGCGTTTCGTCGGTCCGACTGCTGACGTCTGCCATTCGTCGCCGTCCATGTCGTCGATCGAGACAAACGTCGGCTCGCCCCCCATTGTCAGCCTAACGTCGCCCGTTTCGAGGCGACGGTCGACCTCGTGTCCGAGCGCCTCGATTTTTTGCCACTGCTCTTCGGTGTAAGGCTTCGTGACGCGAGGGTCTTCGTGAACACGCTGGACGGACATCTCGTGGTTGAACTCGACCTCGCACGGATCGAGCGCACCACTAATCGGTGCGGCTGCTTGCGGCTGTGGCGTGCAGGCCAGAGGGATGTGCCCTTCGCCAGTGAACAAGCCGGAGGTTGGGTCGAGCCCCACCCAACCGGCACCGGGCAAATAGACTTCCGTCCAGGCGTGCAAGTCGGTGAAGTCAGCTTCGGGTCCCGAAGGACCATCAAGCGACTTTTGGTCAGCGGCCAGTTGAATCAGATAACCCGAAGCGAACCTCGCTGCAAACCCAAGATGACGCAGCAATTGAACCAACAGCCAGGCCGAGTCTCGACAGGAACCACGCCCCAAGGTTAGCGTTTCGTCAGGCGACTGGACGCCGGGCTCCATGCGGACGACATAGTCGATTCGCTTTTCGAGTGCCTGATTCAGTTCAACTAGGAAATCAATCGTCTTCCGGGGCGTTCTGTCGATCTGCCCAAGCATCTCATGCATCGGCCCGCCAGCGGGAAGACAAATCAGGTAGGGCTTCAATTCCTCGCGAACCGAAGGGTCGTACTCAAAAGGGAATTGCTCTGCCGAAGGCTCCGTAAAGAAGTCGAACGGATTTATCGCTGAAAGGTTCGCCACCAAGTCGACTTCAACATCCAGTGAGGTGACCTTCTCCTTGAAGACGCAGCGGGCCAAGTAGTTGCCGTGCGGATCTTGCATCCAATTGAGAAAGTGATCGCCGGGACCCACCGAGAGAGAATAGCTCTCAATGGGCGTGCGACTATGTCCTGCCGGGCGGAGCCGGATGACTTGCGGACCAAGTTCGATGAGCCGGTCGTAGGAGTAACTCGTTTTGTGACGAAGGGCGACTCGGATGCTCATGGAATTATTTCAGAAACTAGAGCGCCGCCATGCGCTGTGGGGAGAGATCGTAGGTGGGAACACTATAGAATACCCTCAGATCCGCGGCTTGCAGGGGGAATTGCCCGGAAAAACTGAGACTCTTTGACTGTCAGGAACTACTCTGGGTCTGGCTTTGCGGGGAAGCCGATTCCGTGGCCAGTGGGGTGAAAAAGTCTTCTTGGAGCGCAAGGCCGATCTCATTGAGTCGCGTCTGGAAGCGATCAATAAAATTGTGGATCCCTTCCTCAATGACATTCTCGATGGTCGTGTAGTTGATGTCGGTCCCCAAGCGACCGAGAAGCTGCTCAGAATGGCAGCTGAAGAACCGTTCCCCACTTCCCGTGATCTTGTTTAGCGACGTGGCCATCAGCATCAGGCAGTGCATGATGGAACGGGGGAATTCGTGGTTGAGAATCAAAAACTCGGCGACTTTGTTGGGAGTAATCCGTCCGTAGTGACGACGGTACATGGTCAAAGCGCTCGCCGATCGCAATAGAGCCGACCAACGCACAACGTCCACCGAAGTGCCGACATCTTCAGCCTTCGGTAGCAACAGGTAATACTGCACATCAACCAGTCGCGACGTTTTATCAGCTCGTTCCAGCAGTCGGCCTAGTCGCGAGAAATGCCACGGTTCACCGTGGGACATGGTTCCGTAAGTGAGCCCCAGCAGGGTATGGCTAGCCAGTTTGACTTGGTCGCAAAAGTAGTTGGGCTCTGACAGCGCCTTCGATTCGTCCGCATTGCTCTTCACCATCAAGTAGAATTCATTGATGTGTTTCCACATCTGGGCGGTGATCGTTTCGCGGATCGTTCTAGCGTTCTCACGAGCGGCGGAGATGCAAGAGTAAATAGAATTCGGATTGCGAGTGTCGTAGGCGAGAAACTGCATCACATTCTCGCCTGTTGCTTCCCCATAGAGTTCTCGGAACAGTTCGTCATCGCCAGTGGTCGAAACCAGCGGCATCCACTGGGTGCTCAGCGGGATTCCTTCGCCGAGTGTCAAATTGTAATTGACGTCAATGAAACGCGCAACGTTCTCGGCACGTTCGATGTAGCGGCTCATCCAGTAGACGGAATCAGCGACACGGCTCAGCATTACGCACCTCCCTCTTCGGTAGGAGCGACCGGCTCTGAGTGCTGGTGGCGCAGCACCCAAGTATCTTTGCTTCCTCCACCCTGGGAGGAATTCACGACCAACGACCCTCGCTTGAGAGCAACCCGCGTCAAACCGCCGGGCATCACATAGGTTGTTTTGCCCTGCAAGACAAATGGCCGGAGATCCACATGCCGTGGTTCCAATCCGGTGGCGAAGAGCGTCGGAACCGTCGAGAGTTGCAGCATCGGTTGCGCAATGTAATTACGAGGATTCTCTCGAATCCGCTCGATACACTCGGCTTGTTCCTCCTCGGTGGAGTGTGGTCCGATCATTAGACCGTAGCCACCTGATTCATTCGTTGGCTTAACGACGAGCTCGCCGATATGATCGATGACGTGTTGGCACTGCTGGGGATCGCCGCAGTGTTGTGTGGGAACATTGCTGAGCTTCGGTTCTTCCTTCAAATAATACTCGATGATCTTCGGCACATAGGCGTAGACTGCCTTGTCGTCGGCCACGCCGGTACCTGGAGCATTCGCCAGCGTGACATTGCCCTGGCGGTAAGCGTCGACCAATCCGGCGACCCCCAAGCAGGAGTCTTCGCGGAAGCACTCGGGGTCGAGAAAATCATCGTCAATGCGACGGTAGATGACGTCCACCTGTTGGAGCCCATGCGTCGTCTTCATGTAGACGCGAGCATTCTGGACAAGCAGGTCAGAACCTTGCACCAGCTCAATGCCCATCTGCTGGGCCAAGTACGTGTGCTCAAAGTAAGCCGAGTTATAGATCCCCGGAGTGAGCACAACAGCGGTCGGATCTTGAACCGAGTTGGGCACACAATCAAGCAGTGTCTGCAGAAGCTGCTCGGGATACTCGTCGACCGGAGCGATGGCGGCTCCTGCGAATACCTGAGAGAAAGCACGCTTCATCACTTCGCGATTCTCGAGCACGTAAGACACCCCCGAAGGGCAACGCAAGTTGTCCTCGAGAACATAAATGGTGCCGTCACCCCCTCGCACCAAGTCAACGCCGGTAATGTGGCACCAGACCTTTTCCGGCGGACTGAAGCCCTGCATCTGGGGACGATAGGTCGTGGCGGAAAGAATCAGGTCCTTTGGGACCACGCCGTCATTGAGAATGTGCTGCTCGTTGTAGACATCGTCGATGAACAGATTGAGCGCTTGGATACGCTGAGCGAGGCCGGTTTCGATGTGCTCCCATTCCTCGGCGGCCAGAATACGCGGCACGAGATCGAATGGCCAAACCTTCTCGGTCCCCTCTTCGTGGCCGTAGACGTTAAACGTGATCCCCATGTTATAGAGATCAAGCTCAGCCGCCCGTTGCCGGGCTCGCAGGTCATTTTCTTCGGTATTCTTGAGTCGATCAACAAATTCCCGGCAGGCTGGTCTTGGCTCGCCTTGGGAATCGAACATCTCGTCGTAACCGTCCGAGACGTAGGGGGTCATAATTCCTCATTCCGCCTAGAAATCTTTGCTCAACAAACATGATCTTACAGGATCTGTTGCCTGTTCGATGCGCATAAGTGCGCGCAAATGTCGCAATCGAGAGCAAACAAACGTCATTACCGCGATCAATGTTTTTCCGTAGCACATAGAGCAAATTTGATGCCTAATCGCAACTTCCTCAGAACGGAAAAAAAAGCGGGCTTGAAACCATTACTACGAACAGCCTGTGAACACTCGCATGTTCTGAATTTGTTCCGAGTGCCATCTGGGTATAAAAAAAGGACTCCCGTCGAATCGACGTAAGTCCTTACTACCAAAGAGTACCAGAGGAGGGACTCGAACCCTCACGAGATTGCTCTCACTGGATTTTGAATCCAGCGCGTCTGCCAATTCCGCCACTCCTGAAAGTTTTCTATCGCTAACCTTCGGGCTGCAAAGGATTAAAGCAGATTGAAGGAGTCGCTGCAACTACCTTTATTTGCAGTGTTTCGAGGCCTTCTGATTCTAAATCCATTTCTGACATCCATGGGAGCGTCGTGAGGTTGTCGGGCATTGTGTGGTCCCACATTGCGCCACATATGCGCCACAATTTGAGCAGAAACCACGCCTTTAAGGACTAGAATATCTGCTCATAAAATCCCATCTTGCAGACGATGCCTGCAACCGAGGTTCCGTCTTCATGCTGCCGAAGAGCAAAAGCAAGTTGCTCTTCCGTCTAACGCTTCCGTTTCGTGACTCAAGTTCCTCCTTCGAAAATGCAAGATACTAAAAATCTCACATTCCTCATGGACCAGGAAATGGGGGGGAAGTCAAAACAGAGCAATTGGAAAGAAGCTGCCTCGCTAGGACTTGAACCTAGCAAGTATGCATGGCGAAAGGATAGCGTTTGTTGGACACTTGTGTGGAATAGCAGAGGAAACTGCTGGTATCGTGGGTAAGGCTAAGGCAACAAGATAGCAGAAGCTTTGGGTTTGAATGGCACACATTGTGTCAGATTCGTGTCATCGACTCAGCAAGAGACGGCGCAATGGGCTTGTCTGTCAGTGATTAAGAAAGCTGAGCGCTTCTCCGGAGTCCGAAACAGGCACCGATACCGAATATCGCGAGGACAAATCCGCTTGGCTCCGGTATTACAGCGGCAGCGTTTGACAGGAAGATGCCTGCGCCGCCTTCGCGGAAGTCCGCACGGAAGACGACTTGTCCGCGGTTATTGAAGCCAGAGCTGCGGCCATCTTCGCCACCGGTCTCATCTTCGAAAAACAGACTATGGATCTGTCTCCAGTCTTCGCGGTGGGGGCTGGGGTCGACATCCACCAACTGGCCCTGTCTTGCGATCAGGTGGAGGTTCCCCAGCTTATCGGTTGCCCAAATACTCCTACTTCCACGGCTGTCTAACCCAAAGCTCGCGGTGAATGCAATCTGCCCGTCGTCGTTCATCGCCGGTGTGTCAAAGGAACGAAACTGGCCAAGGTCCTCGTAACCCGGAACCGGTACATCCGAGGCGACCACTAACTCTAGGGTTTCATCTCGTTCGATCCAGATACCCTCCTTATCGTCGGTGAACGGCTGGCCGTCATCTGTGGTCGCTGGAAAGGCAATCAGGCCAGTTGCGTTAATGACGGGGGAGCCGAAGGTCTCGAACTCTGCCGGTTGAGCTACCCCAGGTGCTACTTGGCCGTCGAAAGCAACTGCTCGAAATTCCCCGTGCTCGTAGACGAAAATCGCATCATCGGGTTCGGTCAAATTGAGGGTGGTTTGAAAGACGATCGTCCCCGCGTTGTTGATATTCGCGCTGCCAACCTCATCAAAATCGCCCGAATAGGGGCTCGGAAGAGAATCCGATTCTTGCACCAATGCCACGAATTCGCCATCAACGTTCGTATACAGAATGTCATTGATTAACGTTGAAGCGATCGGGGCGTTGATGGTACCTGTCACCACAAACTGCCCAGAGGCGTTCAAAGCCTGGCGGGCAAACCTACTGTACGTCGCCTCGCGGGGAGATACACCAACACTCCGATCAGGAACTTCTCCGCCTAGCGCTATCAAACTGGCAGTATCCCCAGAACTGAACCAAAGTGTTCGCCGAGATCTTTGCTCTGGAGGAATGTCAGGATTGGAATTGAAGGCGAGCCAAAGTCGATAGTCACCCGACTGCAACACCCCAGCGGTGCTCGTGTTAAAGTGAACCGACGGATCGACTCCTAGGAAGCTCGTCCCTTCTTTGAGAACTAACTGCAACTCTCCGTCAACCTCGGTCCACAATCCCTCATTTTCATATTGACTGATACTAGGTCCACTCACTCGGGCATTAAAGGAAACCTGACCAAGAGGATCAATGGCCGCTAGGCTTCCTATGCTTTCTACTTCTCCAGTATTAAAAGGAAATCCGGGCAGCGAATCTCCCTCACGGACCACGGCCCTTATGTTCCCTACGGGACCAGCATAAAGGGCCCATCGACCACTACCCGTTACCTGGGGGTCTTCTTCCCTGCCGTTAATCACGACATGTCCTAGGTCGTTAATAGCACTATCCAGGAAACTGGAAAGCTCAAAGTCACCAAGCCCGGGAGCGGTTTGACCCGTAATAAGCACCGGTTGGGGCGGTCTGCTGGAGGTGGCGACCGCTCCCCGAATCGGACGAGATAGAAAAAGTATCAGACAAATGGTCGTTAGCGGAAGGATTCTTGATGTCATGAGCATTTCCAAGGTATCGGTTCAGGAAAGTGTGGCATCTGGTTGGTGCTATCCATAGTCAGTCATCGGAAAGCGATATGCAATAAGGATTGCGAACTGGTTGTGAAATATTCTTCTATGCCTCCATACTCGGAGTGTAGACAACACGTTTCGCTTGGCAGTTTTCGAAAATGGGTCGTTGCCACTGCCTGCGCTCAAATACCGTGGAGTCGGGTCATCCGCGGGAGCGTGTCGTGAAGTCCGTGGTGGCGCTGCCGGTGTCCGATACGTTTTTTCATTTGGTTCGGGTCGAGGCTTTGCTACTTCTCGGCGAGTGACCACCGGTGCCCCTGTGTCCAAAGCCCTTCCTCCGGAAGATCTCTCCACCGCCGCAATCGAAGCGCTACGGAAGCTGCTGCCGCGAGACGATTGACCAAACGTGCCGCGAAGGTTCTTGGGACGTTTACTTGCTCATAGCGAGACGGTTCCTGGCACTTTTATTTATTCACTTTTCCTTGCTCGATAACCATAGAGCCGCTAGCCGGGGGACTTTTGCACGCTGGGTCGCTTTCGGCGTGCAAAAGTCTCTCACTAGGGAAAGTTTGCTCTTGGGCTAAGTCCTTTTATTCTTAGGTGTCGTGGTGAATTGTCAGTCGCTCAGGGAAGAGACTTTTGCTCGGTGAAGTCTGCTTGCGTGGGTGAGTTGAACGACAGAGACTTGCTGGAAGCACGCGTTGAGAACTTCCGGTACGTGCATTTTAGGGAAACGAGCGACCAAACGCAGTTGAGAAGTTTCGCCAGGGTCTCGGAGCGAAGTGAGGATTGCAACCGTGCTCAGAAACAGCTTCACTGGGCCGCGTAATGGCTAGCTAAAACTGGTAAACGGACGCTAGAATTCCGGGGAATCGTTGAGTTGTCAAAGAACTAATGAGCCGGCTGAGTTTTAGAACGCTACGCCTTTATTCCTCCACTAAATTACTCGATATCGTACTTCTTATGTTTCCTCGCAAGTTCCTGCAGTTCGCTTCTTCGCTGGGCAGAAAGCTCAACTAGATTAGCTCCGCACCATGGGCAAAACTTCACACCCATTTGGCACTCTATATTGATCATGAGGTCACGTTCGCCAGGATTGGCTCTAAGCACATCTATTTTTGAATAATCCACTCCTCGTGACTGAAGGTAAAATCCATACCCGCCGGGAAGTCGTTCACCAACTACTATTGAGAGTCCACGCTCGCCAGCGGATGCAAGCATATTGTTCAACCCATGACAGCAGAGCATATCACTCTCCTAATTTCTTCATGTATTCACGCATCTGTCCAGAAGATGGAGGAAGAATTCTAACTTCTGGAGTTACTATACCAGATGGCTCGTGCAAATCATTGATCCTTTGCAAGGAACCATTGAATTCCCATTCACGATACACATCTGCGGGGATGTCAAACTCGTATAGTTGTCCAGATGGATTATAGTGTCCTAAATCTCTGTCGGGGCTCGTTGACAAGTATCGTGAATCATCAATTCCACTCGACAAGTCCCCTTGATGGTAAACTTTTCGAGACGGCTGACTTGTAGCAGCATCATCTATTACTCTGGGGTCCAGCTTCCCCTTCCCGAACGAAGGTCTTGGGTTGAAGAATGGAAGCCCGGTCGCTTCACTAAATGCTTCCTCAGCAGCTATACGAGTCGCGCCTGATGCGATGATAGCAGCGAGGTCTCCAGGACTCCAAGAAGCCCTCAGGGCTTCATCGGCAGCACTAGGGATATGGTCCGCATAATTGTAATTCAGCATCGCTTGGTAGCTTGCATGCGACCTCGACCACGCCTTGCGAGTTTTTTCTAGTTGCCTCAGCGCATCGATACCGACGCCTCCGGTAATGTTGAACTCCTCTTGTCCCAACGGGCCTGACACAACGCCTGATGGTACGACAGTATCCGCATGGTCGCGATTGAGCCTTGCTTGTGCAGAAGCAAGCTCACCGCTAACTGCCGCAAGCTCAAGTTGTCTATTCGTTATCGCTGTCCCATTTCTCAAGGACGAGAACCAAACATTAGACAATTCTTCTATGTCACTCTCAATTGACTTCTTCTTGTACTCAAGCGACTTGATTTCTTGGATTAAATTGACTCCATCAACGACTTCATTAACTCCGTCCCCACCCCCCTCACTCTCACTCATCGCCCGGACGGTCTGCTGGGGCTCATCCGCCCCGCCAGTTCCATCGCTCACCGGCGCGTCATACTCGATGTGCTCAACCAACTCAGAGTTGTAATACGAGGGAAGACCATCGTGGCCCGTGGTCGTTGGATTGTCGCAGCCGTTTTGCGACGAGGTGCAGTTGGTCGTCTCCCACCTGTGAACTTCACCCGAGCCGTCGGCGGCTTGTTCTTTGGTGTAGCGGTCTTCGTCAATGTCGCGTTCTTCGTAGGGGTTGTCACCGAGCCCGTACTTCCAAGTCCTTCCCTCTGTTGTCAACTCCGCGGTAATCGAGTCTACAACGACCTGCTCGTCAGAACTCTTCGGTGCATAGCTCCCCTTGATCACCCGCCGCTGGCGATACTTGGAGTCCGTGGTATTAACCGACTTGTCGTGGTACACCTTGACCCAATCGGGAGTAGAGGTGTCGCTTTCGTCATGCCACTTTTCTAACCGTGTACTATGCCCAGTTTGCCCCGTGGTACCATGCTTGTACTCGAACACTTGCGTGTAGCTGCCACTGCCACGTCGCGAGGGTTGGCCAGAGTCGTCAAGAGCATCCCAGTAGCCGCCCTGCTCTTCGGCGGACGCGGTACTGAGGCTCTCATATTCGAGGTAATGGTACGAAGTGCTGTCCGTATAACCCAAGGGGCCTTCGACATCATTCGGGCCTGGCGCAGTAATCGAAAGTGACGGGTCGCCCCCGGTTCCCTTGATGTGCGAAAACGCGGTCTCGGTGCCGCTTGCTTGAAGCTGTCCACCCGAGACAAGCCCGTCGGAGCCAACGCGATGCTGACTCATGTAGGAACTCGTCTCACGGTTAATATCCGTTCTGACCCACTCGTAGAGTTGTCCCGAGTAGTTGCTTTCGTCAGCCAGGGTGATGTCGTCACTGCCCCCTTGATCCGCGACAACCTTGGTCATGAAGTCTCGATCAATCGCTAGTGACTCTTGATTTCCTTGGAGCGTATACGTTTGCTGATGGGTATTACTGATAGTGGTCAGCGTTTGGATTCTCTCGTCGAGAGGATGCTTGATGTCACGCCTGATCTCGTCCTTGGTCGTAAGGGTAAACTCTGTTTGCTGGGGATCGTTGCCATCGGTCTGAGTGACAAAGACGTCGAATCGGTACACGTTATGGCGGTCGATGTGATCGAGATCATCCCGATATAGTCCGTTGTCAATCGCCTTCCGCTGCTTGTACCACTTCTCGTTCTTCGTCCGCTCTTCGGTATACTCGGTCACCGAAGGATTGGTGTAGGTGATCACGCCTCCCAGGAAACTGAAGCCGCCGCTTGTATCGAGCGTGGAATTCGTATCGTGAGTGTTCTTGTACGTGGAGAGAGTAAAGCCTCCGTTGATCAACTTGAACGTGCCTCCGGTCTGGGTGGTGTTGCCTCCAGCGTTACCCCCAACACTACCCGAGCCGGTTTGGTCGCCTGAACGATCATCAACCTCCGTGCTGCTATCGTTGTTGCCGCCGTTCTCGTTATCGAAAACCGTCCGATCCCAGGAGACACTCCCAGTGGCCAAGTCGAACGAGAAGTTGTAATCCTTACCGAAGCCGCCCCCGCTGCCGTTACCTTCTTCGGTAACGGTCCCATCCCGCAGGGATCCACCACCCTCACGCTGGATGACGTCACCTCCGAATCCGCGCTTGCCACCACTGTCACCGAAGCTGGTGTAGCTGCTGTGACTGCGGAAGGTATTGCCAAACCGATCAATCGTCTGGGTCGTCGAGCCCTCACTCTCGCCACCTTGCTCGTTGCTCACATTGAAGACGTCGTCTCCCGGAGTGATGTCGCCTGAAGAATCTCCTTTACTGTTCCCGTCACTCTTGCCGCCGGAGATGACCCTCGTGATGGTCGTGGCCTCGGGTTCGGTCGTGATGCTGAAGTTGACCGTTTTGCCACGCCCTTTGCTGGTACTGTTGGTACGGGCGCTCGCACTGCCTGATTCGTTGGCGTCGCTTCCTCCTGCGCTCTTACTGTCAGAATCGCCGCGAGCGTTGCCAGTGCCACTGCCAGTGCTAAAGTTCAATGAGAAGTTCGTGCCGTCAGGGCTGGTGTAGACCGCGAAACTCGTTCCTCCTGAGCCGACGCGGCTTTGGCCGTCGAAGCCACCCTCGCCACCGTTTCGTGTGACTTCATCGTTATTAATGCTGCTTGAGCCGCTGCCGTCCGATTTGCTGGTGCCTTTGCTGTTGGAGTAGCCGGAGCTAAAGCTGCTGTTGCCCGTGGAGCTGTCAGGAGAGGTGTAGCGGAAGCTGATCTCTTCTGCGGAGTTCCCACGTTGGTCAGTTGTGCCGTTCACCTGCGCACGGCGTCCCTGGGATTCGGGGGTACCACTCGCCTCGTTGAAATTCCCATCGGTTGAATCGTTGCTGCTACCCCCTGAATCGCTCCGGTACTTGTAGGTGAGATTCGGGTCGCTATACCGGAACTGTTCGAGCGATTCGCTCGTTGACCGATCCGAGTTGTCGAAGGTGCCTCGACGTGTCGTAGCCCCGTTGTTCGTCGAGTAATCGTATTCTTCGCTTTCGACGATATCTCGCGTCCCTTTGGAGAGGTTGAAGCTAGAGCTGCTCGCCTTGAGGTAGCGCTGCCCTGGCTCGTTATGGCAGCCATGTTCGGAACCTGGCCCGAATGGGACGTTACAGTTATCACCGCCTCCAGCAGGGACATCGATCATTCCCGCGACCCCGCCAAAACTGCTGCCACGACTGCCAGTGGTCTCGGTTCGCTTGACCGTTCCGCTGGACTTGTTGATTGGCTCGTCACCCAGAGTGTTGATCGTGTAGTTGCCCTGATGCGAAACGATCAGACCATAGCTACTCGCTGAGCCATCGTTGAACGGAACGGTGTAGGAAGGCTCGTCTTTAGGGTTGACTATCGTCTTACCGGTCACACTACTGCCGCCACCGCCGTTCACGTCGAGCGTGATCCCGAAGTTCCCTGTGACACGTTGTCCTTGATCAGTGGTCGTGAAGTCGTAGTTCCCGCGGGTGTTGACCGAACCACCGCCTGCTTGACGCGAACGCGAATTGGCTGTGGTTGTGATTTTGGCTTGATCGGTATCGGAGGTCGAGGTTGATCGACTCGTGCCATAGGAGGTACTGGAGCTACTTGCGTTGGATCGCCCACCACCTGACCCGACGATCGTAAAGACCTCATCGACGGCGTTGATGGTGGCATTCCGCCGACCGCCACCTCCTGAAGTTTGCAGGAACGTTCCACCTCCACTACCGCTAGTTGAATTATCTGGGCCACTATTAGAGCCAAACGTCCCCGACCCGCCGCCGTGAGCGGTCTGGTAGAAGCTGGAGTTGGAGTAACCACTTGCCCGCAGGGTTTCAGTTGAATTGCTGCCGTTCGTTATCGTGGTTACTGTACCGCCGACTTGATAGGTCTCACTCGAGTATCCGTGACCACCATAGTGCCATGTTTCACTACGACTAATGCTGCCAGCAGAACCCCCTGCTCCAACGGTGTGCGAGGAACCACTGCCTGAGAAGTTCACCGTTGCGTAGCTGTTTTCACCAAGAGTGAAATTGCTTGTTTCCGTATCGCCTGAGTACGTCGTGTCGACAGAGATCGTTCCGTTGTAAAGCAGGCCATTGGTGACCGAGTCGTTACCGTTCTCTGATTCACCTTGCCCATCGTAGAGCGTTTCATACACGGTCGTAACCGTAACTTGAGAGTCAACGGTCGCGTACGCATCGTAAGATTCGCTGACGAGATTGGTAATGTTGCCCGAAGAGCCGAGTTCTCCCGTACGGGTAATCGTTTCCACGACAATGATGTTCTCAATGGTCGTGGTCGTTACGGTGGTGATTTGGTTCTCGAATTGGCTTGTGACAACCACCGTATCGTTGCGTTGCTCTTCGCGACGATTGGTTTCAGTGTGGCTAGCGGTGTGGGCGACACCTAGGGCCGTATCAAAAGTTCCCGTCTCACCATTGGCAAGCTCATGTGTGAACTTCTCTGAACCCCGAGCCTCGACCGGAAGTGGATCGCCTGTGCTGGCGGGACGAACCGCATAAGCAAACTCAGCATCTTCCTCAAAAAGGTCGTAGGTGCCGCTATAAGTGTCGTCGACTGTGTTGACGATCAAATCGGTGGCCGTTTCGAACCGGAACTGATAGTTACCGTTAAGCTCGATTACCACATCGCGATCACCTCCGGCAGGATCAGGAACCGTTTGGGTGGTTTCATAGCCGTGAAATTCGAGGAACAGCAAGTAGTTAATTGAATAAGTATCGTTTCCTTGATCTTCGACGTGCCTCAATAGGGAGACAGAGACGTTACCGCCAGGAAGCGTTGTCGAAAGGCTCTTTGGATAGTGCGTTCCGTCTGGCGCCTGATCCGACACCGTGGTCAAGCTGAACGATGTGCCTGCCGCGTAGACATCAACGGGTGCGGCAGCCGCTTCGGCAATGTCATCACCCGCTAGGAGAGCCGCCTCGCCGAAACCGAGATCCAAGGTGCCGGTCGTTGTTTCTTTCCCGAGAACCTGATGGTTGGTGTCGAGCTCATCCAGGGTGGCAAAGACGAGTTCTCTGAGCGCCTCCTGAACGAATTCGGGCGTCTGACTATCGGTTCCTTCCAACTCGGGCTGTTCGGTAGAGGCAGCCGAGAGATCGAACTGGGCTTCTTTAACGGTGCCTGCGGTCACGTTCGCTTGCGTGAAGTCAGGGGAGGCGTATTCAGAACTGACCGGGTCCCAATCGACCACTCTCGCGTAAAGTGTGATCGTTCCAGGAATTAAGTTGTGCGGCGTGAAGCTGAACGTGCCATCAGGGCGGGTAATCGTTGCTCCGATAACCGTTTCGCTCGAATCGATGCCGGTAGAAAACTCAACTCGTAGCCCGCCCTTTCGTCCATCGGGGTTGGTAATCGTCCCCTCGACGGTCGGATCGTCATCGGCAGCCCCTGCTAAGCGATCAAAGGTATCAACCCTCGCCGTCGTTCCGTTTTCGAGTTGGAACTTCATGGGGGTTGCAAATCCGAGTGACTCAGTTTGTGTCACCTCGTTAAAATGAACCATTCGCAGTTCGTAGTCATATTGTCCCAACGCTACGTTTGGACTGAATTGGAAGTATCCATCTTGGTCGGTAGCGACACGCTGCGTTGTTACCGGAGTCCCGGTCTGGTCGTCTGCGGCGAAGACTTCAAGCTGAACGATCCCGTAGGCAATTCCGCCAAGGATTGTCTGTCCACCGCCATTGTCTTGAACGATGGCAGCTCGCCCGGAGATGGCAGGATCGGTGACAATTGGATAATCGGGATCGGTTTGGTTCACTGTCTCATCTGATTCAGAGAAATCCAGGTCGGTGAACTGTTCGGTCTCATAGTTTGATTGGTCGTTGGTCTTCTCAAAATGCAAAGCCTGCCAGGGACCGTGAATTGGTTCATTTGCGTCTGAGAGATCGACGCCACGCACTAAGACGCTTGCAGTTCCGAAGGAGGAAGCTGGCAAGCCAATCGTAAACGTTCCACCATCGGCATCGGCCACGAACTGTGTTTCTGTGGAAAGCTCGTAGTTGCCGTAGCTCCACCAGTCCTCTGCTAGTTCAGGACGATCAAACGCGCTACCAAACAGGTAGTACTCCACCTTCAGATCGCCCGTGGCAACCGCGACGGGATAGTGAAGCTCACCATCAACACTGTCTGTCGAAGCAAGGTAGTTGAGTTCCTCAACTAGCGGCGCTCGCGTGAGAATAAAATCAAGCGAAGCGATCGTGCTCGTCCGCTCGTTACCGTAGTAGTCCGTCTCGCGAATGATGGCCGTGATTGTCTGAGTCAGCTCCCCTGGCTCCAATCCGACCGCATTGTATTGGAAGCTGCCATCCTCACGAGTGAGCGTGGTGCCATCGACCACACCGTCTCCGTTGTGATCGAACTCGATGGTTAGTCCACCCTTTCGGCCATCGTTCTCGATCGTACCCACAAAGATCGGCTCGGCAGACTGTTCGACGGAACCCGAAGCAGCTGTGTTATACCGCAATCGGAAGCCTTTTCTGTCGTCTTCCTCGGTGTTCGCTGGATCCTCAATAAAGTAAGCAGCCGTATTGTCGGTGACGTCGACCACGATGTCGACGCTCGTGGACCAAGTGCCATCGTTATTACTGTAGAGATACTTTAGGTTTGGATCGGCATAGTCCGGATTCCACATTGCGACACGCATGTCAAACGTGTAGCTCACCCCGGGGTCTAGCTCTTCGGGCAAATACGTGAACGTACCATCGGGCCTAATCGCAACCCAATCCTCAGGATCGTCGGAGAAAGTAGTCTCCGTGGACAACTTGATCTGCGCGTAAGCCTGTGTCGTGAGGCTTGTGGTTGGAATCTTTCCAAAGAGGGTTGGGTTTGCGGTATGGGTTGCTACTGTACCCGTATCGTGTTCGAGTCGGAACTCAATGTCGCTGGCAAGTGGAACGATAATCGGTCCTGGCTGGTAGTTAATCGTAATTTTTGGCTTGTTCTTGCCAGGGACGTCTCCTACCCCACTTGGATCGGGTAGCAAACCTTCGACTTCAAATTGGTGCGATCCCTTTGTTATCTCATTCAACTGATAACGGAAGAAACCGTTGCTATCAGCATAGGTGTGGCCGTTCGGTTCGGTATCGCCGACAACATAGACGGCTACTTTGACCGCCTGCCCATAGCCACCGACGGTAACACGGCCTGTAATGACTCCGCTCTTGCTCTCGTTGTTTTCATCGATGTCTTCGATCCACAAATCGGTAACCACTGCCGGTTCCGCGCTCGCGTGATAGAAGGTCAGCGACGTATCGGTAGCCAGCTCATCGCTCCAAAGACCGATCACTCGTTCCGAACCGTTGATCAGCACGGCCCTGGCGCGAATTGTTTGGGGACCATGAGCGAGTTCTTCGGGAGTGTACGTAAACGCCCCGAACAAATCAGCATCTGCCCTGCCATCCGCCAGATCGTCGTCATCGTGATCGAACTCGACGATGACTTGCCCGACACCCTCGGGAACCTCTACCGTGCCAGTAAGGACAGGGTAAGTCGAGACGGGTAGATCCACATCGGAAACGTCCCTGGTCCCTTCGCTACGCTCCAATTCGAGCAGGGAGACGGTAGGAGGAGCGGTTTCTGCCAACTGGAAACTGAACTCCAACCAGTCCCCGATCAATGGCTGTGTATCGCTGTAGTAGTCAATCGCGCGGATATTCAGCGTTACGTCACCTACCGAGATTCCGGTGGGTGTGTACTCAAAACGCCCTTCACTATCAACGGTCGTCGTTCCATCGGCCACGCCGTCAGCGTTGTGATCGATCTCAACGGTCATGCCCGCGACGGGGACCTTCGTTGTGTCTGAGGTTTCGGCATTTGGGTTTGCCAAGAGAACTGTGGTGATGGTACCGCGGATGGTGGGGTCGGAGGAGACAGGACCGTCACCTGCCACAACCTCACGCGGATAGGCCAAACGCAGTCTCGGATCAAATTCTTCTTCAGTGGCTGGTGCAGGGCCATCTGCTGGCGTTACTGCAGGTGCCGGATTGACAAGTGTGAACTCAATCGGTTGCCAGTCTCCTTCGATCCGCTGGACGTTCGCGTCTCCGTCAACGACGGTGGTTTTCTCAAGGGTCGTGATTGCTCGCGCAGAAAGTACCACTTCACCTGGTTCAAGCCCTTCAAACTCATAGTCTTCGCGGTTGACGACGCTCTGACCGTCTTCCAGCACAATCGACGCATCGGCAATTCCATCGCCGTCGTAATCGATCTCGACTTCGCGGCTACTGACCGAATACCCATCGATACTTGAGGCCAGATCAATCGTCCCTTCCAAAGAAGCTCTTACGTGCGTTCCATCTTTGCCCACAACCAGGTCATCCCCATTATCCGAGAGTGGAATAATCTGAGAGACTGGGATCTCATAGGGGTGCGGCACAAATGGGTTGGTACTTTGACCCAATGGGACTGCTTCACCGAATACCAAGCCGTTGACATCGACACCGACGGGACGAAGTTCAATTCGGAGATCACCTTCCGCAGGCAAATCATCTCCCCTCAGATCGTAGTCGTAGTCGAAGCGATAACCCGTATCGGTATTGGTTTCGTCAGGCGCATCGAATTCGATCTCGGCAATTCCCAGATGAACCAGCGAGTCGTTATTGTTGCTATCAAGGATTCGTACCTCAACGTACCGAGGCGCGACCGTTTCGTAGTTGTCGGCGCTGTCTTTGGGAACCTTGACCGCCCCGCCAACCTCTAAGGTGAAGAAGTCAGTAGCCTGATCCACATCGTGGTTTTCGACTTTGAAGTCACTGTTCGAGAGACCGTAAGAGTTAAAGGTGACTTGAGTGGAATGGCTCGTTCCGACTAACGCATTGCCCGTGAGGTAATTCGTCTCACGTGGCACTGCCTTGATGGTAATGTTGGTTCCGAATGACAAGCCCACTGGCGTAAACGAGAACGTACCGTCACGATCAACGAGCGTACTCCCCAAGAACTCATTGTCACCACCGGGATCGCGATAGAAATCAACGGTCACGTTTGCCAATGTGTCTGGATCGATAATGCTGCCGGTGACGGTCGGATCATAGCCGCCATGGCTCAGAGCGGGCTGCTCAAGCAGATCTACTGTTGCCGGTGACGGCTCAATCAGCGTAAATCCGGTGAAGAGCCCCGCAGAATCGGACGGGTCACCGGTAGCCGTAAGGGGGTGCCAACCGTCGTCAATCGAGCTTCCCTTCACGGGGTCGTATTCTTGAACCCGCACAACGATGTCGTGATGACCGGCGGTCAGTCCCTCAGGTTGATAGTAGAAATTGCCATCGGAGTCGGTGATCGCGGTTCCAAAGATGGTCGCTCCACCGTCCAGGCTGAACTCGACGGTCGCATTGGCGTGGCCCGTGTTGTCACTGTCGATAACACGGCCAACGAGCGTGGGATCGCTGGTGACTCGATCAAGGGTTACGTAGGAGTTGCCTAAGAGGCCTGTATCGAAAGCTAACTCGAAGGTTTCAACCGTTGGCGACTGGTTGGCTGTGGATTTGAATTCGACCACATCGCTCCACTCACCGAAGACTTCATACTCGTACGGCTCTGGCGTCTCGCTGGTGAACTTCTCGACGACCCGCGCACGAATCGCGAAGTGTCGATCCGTATTCCCAGCAGCGGTCAGGTACGACTCGATCGCCTCGGGGGTAAACTCAAAAATGCCGTCGTTGTCGGTGAAGGTACTTCCATCGGGCAGATTGTCCCAAGTGGTACCGTTTGACGAATACTCAAACTGCACCCTGCGCAACGAAAGGTCTGCCGCGTCACCCAGGGCTCCGATGACGGTCGGATCAATAGCGTCAAGTGCACTATAATTGCCATCTTCATCTCTTGGGTGTTTCAATTCCAGCGTGGGCGTCGGAAGCGTATCGTCAGCCTCAATGGTCAATGATGCCGTGATTTGGCCATCCGGCACTGCATCAGCACCGTATTGGGGCCGTAGGAAGCGCAGATGGAAAGTGTTGGTGCCGACGACATAGCTGGGAAGCTGGTAGGAGAAGCTACCGTTGGCGTCCGTGATAGCTGCTGCTTCGAATTCGGTTCCGCCGTCGAAGGAAATCTCAATGGCGATGCCTTCGCGCTGAGCATTGTCGATCTCAGTTCCGCCGAATCGCTTGAGTCCGCCCGAAATCGTAGGGTCCGTATAGTCGCTCTGAGCATCGAGCTGGATGACAAATGGAGCGGTATCTCCCAAGTCGAGCTCATATTGCTGCAACCCTTCAGTAGTAAGATCTCGGTCGAGGCTTGTCCAATCGGTCGTGTAGTCCTCGAAGAGTTTTTCCCAATCACGGGTGAAGTCGCTGTCATACCAGGCGCCTCCCAGTTCCGTGCCGTCACCAACGAACAGATCATTCAACCAGGCATCGGAAATATCGGGGACACCATTGCCGTCGGCATCCTGGCTCCAGCCGGACTCATCGACTTCGGTTTCAGGATTATCAAACGTGTAGCCGGTTAGGTAACCATCAGCGCTGAGCAGTCCTTCCGAATCAACGTTCAGCCATGCATCTTCAAACTCGGGAGCTTTGGCGGTGTAGTCCGGAACTCGTACCCGCGCTTGAATGTCGAAGAACTCATCATCAATAAGTCCCGGCATGGTGTACTGGAAGTTGCCCAGTTCGTCGGGAGTCACTTCAACAATCGTTTCGTCCGATTCTCCCAAACGAAGCTCGACGATAACGTTCGCTTTGTCTCCTAAATAGTCGACCGTCCCTTTCACTGTGGGGTCGGCGGTCTTGCCGTCTTCACTATTATCGCCCGTGTTATAGCTCAGCTCATAGCCGGATAGCGTTGCTGGTGACTCCGCACTAGCGCTGACCTTCAATGGAACCGCATTGCTGAGAGTACCTCGAATCAGAGAACCTTGATTGGTTCGCGTACGCAAGCCATCCCACTCAATGGCCCGCGAATAGACGTCGTAGTTGGTGTCGTCCTCCAAGTCGAGGGGGCGGAACTCGAAGTTCCCCTCCTCATCGGTAACCACGAAGCCGCTTTCAACACGAATAGGGTCTTCTGGATCATCAGGAACATCCGGGTCAAAGTTGGCCCCGGCAACAACGACATACCATTCGACGAGCAGGCTGTCAGCTGAACCGTCATTTGGACCGTCATTGCTGATCTTCCCTGTCACGAGCGGATCGACCACAATTCCGTCGTTGTTGGAATCGTACTCGAGGACGAGAAGGCTGACTGTCGTCTCATCATTTTCCATTTCGTCGTAAGTGAACGTATAGTGATCGACCTCTGAGTTCGTTGCGTCATCATCGTAGTAATCACCGATGAGCTTAATTTGACGGTACTCGTCCCAGGCGACAGCCCGAGCCCGGATTGTGACCGTGTCGCCGTGATCCAATCCTGGCGGAAGATACTCAAAGTTGCCATTGGCATCGGTAATGGTTGCGCCTGACAGAACCGTCGGTTGGGCATCATCATGATAGAACTCAATGATCACGCCTTCGGCAGGCCCGTAATAAGCAGCGTCATTCAGATCAATCTGACCGCTGAGCCAGGGATCACTGGTAACTTCATTAGTGTCATCGTCACCTGTGTCGTGACCTGGCTTGATGCCGAACGAGTGAATATTTGGGGCTTTTTGTTCGTGGAGCCTGAACTCGATGTTGGCAGGGTCTTCGGGATCCTCCGCTGAAAAGACGATCGCATTCACATCGTCAGTCAGTGACGAGGGCTCTTCGATGACGACCCAGACTTTGACATCCTTGAAAGTCTCACTAGCGGATAACCCATCAAGCAACCCCTCTGGCAAGAAACTAAACTTCCCATCGGCGTCGGTTTCGGTAGAGCCGTAGCTGGGGCGCCCTATATTGCCCGGATAATTCGCCCCTTTCTCCTTGAAAAAATGTACCGTCAGCCCTTCGGCAGCCCCTTCTCCGCCATCATTGAGGACGGTGCCTTCGATGGTGGGATCGATTGTGTTGTTGGGTATGCTTCCCGTGTCGTTAGAAAGCTTGAGTGTCCCACTCTCGAACGTAGGTGGATCGTGCGCGTCAGGGTCAGGAATAAAGTCTATATCTCTGGGGTCACTGTATAGGTAGCTACTGCTTGCCCCCGACCACTCCCGCGCACGAACCGTTACGGTATTCGACGCATCGAAGACTAAGTCAGATTCTTCAGGATTGATCGTGTAATACCCCAGGGAAGGATCATCCTCGGAAGCCTCCACCTGAACAACTTCGTCATAAGTGCCGTTGTTGTCGTAGTCTACTTCGATCTCAATGAGATCGACAGATCCATCATTTGTCACTGTACCTCGCAACGCGGCATCCGCCGTACGACTGTCGTTAGCGATTCCCGTATCGTGTACAAGTTCTGGGTCAGAGGGCAAGACAGGCACATCATCGATATCGGCCACATTGACCGTAATCCACTCAGAAACTCTCAATGGCGGATTACCGGTGTCAGTGACGCGAACTTCGATCTGGTGGGTGCCATCTTGATCCTCGGTCGGGGACCACGTGAGGAGACCGTTCCCATCAATGTCTGCACCTGCTGGTGCGCCAGGGCCAAGCGAGAATTTCTTGTCGAGTCCGTTAGCCACGGTGGCATTGACCGTGACGCTTAGGGTCTTGAGCGGATCGTTATCGTCGTCGTTTGCCTCGTGGAGGTTGAAGACAAAACCTGAGGTTTGGGAGTCGATGTCGACGATCGCGATGGGGTTGGTGCTATTGGTGTTTCGCAGGTAAACGGTTTTGGTGGTCGTGTCGGTGCCGTCAGCGACTTGCAGAATGATGGCATGCGTCTTATCAAGCGTGGTGCCATCGTAAGAGAGTTTCCAGACGGCGGTCATCCCGACTCGATCCAGCGAAACTCCAGGTACACTGGTCAACGAGTCGTCAAGAACAAGTAAGGACGCATCTTCATCGCCGTCTCCCACGGTAATCTCTAGCTCGGCGACGTTGTCAACTTCCCAAATCGCTCCGTCAATGGTTCCATGACCTACAGCAGGCGTTCCCAGAGTGATACTCGGAGCCTGATTGCGACGTACGACGCGGACTGCGTCGGCGTAAATGACATCACTCGCTCCATTACCTGCATCGTGAGCCAGCGTTACTGTGAAGTCGACCGAGCTATCGACTGTAAAGCGGCCTTCGCTATTGGCTTGGGGGTTTTCGAGTCGATGCCAAGCCGTTCCGCCGACTACGCTACCTGAGGGATTTTCGGCTTGGCTGACGGCAAATGTTTCGTTTCCTACTGAGTAAATCGCGCTACTGCCAGGAGTCCCTTCTGAGACTGACCACGTGACGTAGACGTCGTAGTCTCCTGCGGGGAGATCCGTAAAACTCCAGGTCGCCTCATTGGCGACGTCGTTATTGTCCGCAGAACGCTGCGCTCCATTGAAGCCGCCATCCGCAGGAATCCATCCTGAACCAACATCCAAGTAGCCGATCGACGCATCCTCAGCATCGTCCACGTTGTCAGCGACTTCGAGAGCGTCGTACCCTTTTTGCCCTAACAGGATGTTGTTTCCGCTTTTTCCATCAAGCGTGTCCGAACCCTCACCGCTGGCAATTACATTATCAAGGTCATTGCCCATCAGGACATCGTCGTTGTCGGTTCCAATAATCTCTTCGATTTGATCCAGTCCTGAGTTGGATAGCTGCAACTTTGGGTTGTCAGTTTCTTCGAGTAGGGTTTGGTATGCAGCGTCATCAGGCGTGAGACTCAAGTCGAGCGTTGCCCCCTCGGTCCCCGTCCAGGTCGAGAGGTCGATCTTGTCGGTACCTGCTTCGTCGTTGATGCGAGCGGTGGTCGTTACGTCGTCGGAGAGTTGATAGACATCATCGCCAAAACCACCGACCAACAGGTCCACTTCATTGGTTGGCGTTCCGCCTGGGTTGAGCGTGTCGTCGCCACCCTCGCCGAGCAGTTCATCGGCACCGTCGCCGCCGAGCAACACGTCGTCGCCTAAACCGCCACGAAGGACATTTGAAGACGTGCTCCCTGTTAGTTTGTCGCGATAACGTGTGCCCGTTGCGTTCTCGATCTGGCTACCGACTGCAATGGTGAGATTTACTGACGCTAGAGTTGCGTCAAAGACTGGTTGAGCCGTGTTGCTGTCGAGATCTAGCTCGGCTGGGAAACCGGATGCGTTGTAGGTGTCAGGTATCGCGAGAAGAGTTTGAGAGAGATCAATTTCGTCGATGCCAACAGTCCCTTCATCTACGATCAAGACATAGGTGGCACTTTTCTCAGTAAGCAAGTAGCGATCCGATCCCTCGCCTCCATCTAGTAGAACGAGTGTTCCACTTCCACCTTCCAATAAGTCGTCTCCGGCCTCACCTTCTAGAGTGTCATCCCCTGCATTGCCAACGAGCCGATCGTCCCCTTCACCACCTTCTAAGCTGTCGTCACCATCACCTCCAAATAGGCGGTCGTTGCCTGCTTCTCCGTAGAGGTTGTCATTGCCGTCACCGCCTTGCAGGACGTCTTCACCTTCACCACCGTAGATCGCATCGATGTCTTCGCCGCCGAAGATCTCATCGTTGCCAGCATCGCCATATATCGTGTCACGGAGTGCGGTGCCGAAGATCGTGTCGTCCCCAGCACCGCCACGGATCTCTATGGTTCCTGGGATTCCATTAATGACTAGGCTCGGGAAGTGCTCTTCGCTAACCCGGCTCAGATCAATCCGATTGTCACTGCTGCCAGCCGTGATGTCGATCGACGTCACCTCGCTAGCGAGGATGTCGGTCACCTGACCGTTGAGAGTGACGTAGCGCACTCCCTCAATGGGTGCTGTCGCCACGGTAATGTCTTTGAACTGCGAAAAGATATCATTGATTCGCAGTTGGCCCTCGACAAGCTCGATCGGCTTGGTGAGTTGGAACCGTTGGGCAGAGAGTTGGTTGCCGTCTTGAGTCGCCAAGAAGAATTCACCGACTCCGTTGGTCGAAAGCGAAGGTTTCCCGATGCTATTTCCGGGCCCTTCACTACCGCTAAGGACAACATTGCTGTTGGAATACGTTTGGCCGTCCTTCTCGTACCAGCGAATCTGAATGGCACTTTCTGACCCTCCTCCGATAACGATCTCTTCAGGAGAGTAATCCGCTTCAAGAAGAATGCTGGGGTCGTAGTTGGACTGAACGAAGTAGGAACTTGCGCTCTTCCAAGCAATGCCAATCCGTCCCAAATTATCGACGGCCAATCCGGGGCGATCGAGCGTCAAGGTCTGCGTGAAGTTGGGGACTTGCCCAGTGGTTATGCCAAGGTTGTCGAGAGTACTTCCCCTTGCTACTTCGATGTGTTCGCCCCATCCACTCTGGTCGTCGTATTGACGCATTAACAGGCGATCTTCCTCACGCAGATAATCATGACTGCTGGTGAGCGTCCAGCCTGCTTTACGATACCAGGCAACCGTAACCCTTCCCTCTGCGTCGATGGCAACGTCGTAAGGGGTGACCTCATGATTCGCTGCGCTGCTGCTCACCAAAAAGCTTGGAGTGACAAGGGTTTCGTCATCAGCACCACCAATTGGTGAAGAGGTTGATTCGTATTTCAGCGCACTTCCGACTGGATTCCCTCCTGCCGAGTAATGACGCATCAAGCCTGCTCGTTCACCAGCACCTTCTGATTGCGACCAAATGAGGTAGAAGCTGCCGTCCTGATCAATGGCCGCATGTCTCCCACCCAAGCTGGTTTGGATCGCATTACCATCGTCGATTTGTGCAAGTCGCGGTGCCGCATCGAGTGACAGGCCTGAAGTCGTGTATCGCCGAAACATCAAATCACCATTGGCAGCCTGCCAAGAGATGACGGTTTGGCCACTTGCATTGGTGACAATCGAAGGTGCATGGTGGTTCATTGGGTCCGTAGTGACTTCAACGGGAAGTTGATCGATGGGAGTGCCATCTGACTGGTATCGCCGCAAGTACAATTTGAAGTTACTACCGTCGTGGCCTTTCCAAGCAACGGCAAAGCGTCCACGATCATCAATCGCGGCATTCCAGGTGGCAACCGCGATCGATTCGGTGCCCAAATCAACCATTCGAGGCTGGCTCGCGGCAGCACCATCGGGGTTGATTAGTTGAGCGTAGACGCCAACACCCTCACTGCCATCGTCCTTCCAAACAGCGATTGATTTGCCTTGTGCGTTTGTTGCGACCCGTGCTTCGGCTGGATAGGTCGGACTGATAAGTGTCTCAAGCTCAAACGGCTTATCCGCAAGAATCGGCTTCGCTCCATACTCATGAGCACCAATATCAATCGAGGAGCCGACGACGCGATCCAAGTAGTGCTGCGTCCCTGGATTCGGCGTAGACTGATAGTGAAGCTCATCTCCTCCATCCTTCGCACGGCTATCTGATGTAGGCATGTGCGTCGGGACAGGTCCGCCATAATTTCCCAGCGGCAGGAGTTCGGGACTTTCATTGGCGTCGAGCATCTCGTTCTGTAATGTGTCGATGCCTGCGGCATAATGTCGACCAATCAAGTTGTTGGCACTGCTTACGTCGACTCCGCGGGCCAGATCTCGCGTATTCGCAATGCCCCCAATATTCCCTGCCACAATGGAATTGAACAACGTGACATCGGCGTCGTTTAGATTATTGAGTACTCCTGCCGAGTCCTGAGTGACGATATTCGCTGTTACCGTTGAATTGATCAGTGTTAACGAAGGGGAGCCGCTAGTCATGATCCCCGCGCCGATCAGTGCCTGGTTCCCACTGACGGTTGTATCGACCAGGGTCGCTGAGCTTGTATCTGAGCCAAATGCGTAAAGCAGGAGTCCACCTCCACGACCACCACCAACGGTCGTGTTGTTGGCGAGGGTCGAACGAACCATTTCTAGGGTGTCGTCCCCATAAGCTCGGAAGAAGATGCCGCCGCCGTTCTTTGCAGCATGGTTGTTCGAGATCAACGAGTCGATGATCTGCACACTGCCGCTCTGGTTATAGAGCCCGCCACCATGTTTGTTGGTTCCCACAGTTTGGTTACCGGTGATGACGACTTCGATTAAGTCCAGCTCGGCTTCGTTGTAGATACCTCCTCCGTGGGAACCGGAAGAGCCTCCCGTAATCGTGACTCCTTCGATGGTGACTTCATTACCAGGGTACGTCCTAAATACCCGATTGTTCCCTTTGGCGTCGATCGTGAGCAGATCAGCTCCGGGCCCTTCAATGGTCACATCACTGTCGACAACTAGTTGGCTTAGCGCCGCATCCAACTCGATGGTTCCATTCCACAAAAGGGGAGCGAACTTGATTGTGTCCCGCTCTCCGGCTTGGTGCGTTGGGTCATTCGCAGAGTCGGCTAATGCTTCGCGCAAACTCCACTGATCGTCCGTGGACGTGCCTGCAACAGAGACATCCTCTAGCGTCGACACCACATAAGTATCCGCTGCCAACATCTGTCGTGGCTCGAGTTGCTCAATCAGTGAGTGCCGACCGAGTTGCAACTTCTTTGGTTTACGCTTTTTGAAAACTCGCTTGAAGCCAAGTTTCGTGAGAGTTTTGTTCCAACAAGAGGGATAGCTACGCATTTGAGATCCGGTTGAGCTTGGGGTGTTTACCCTAATCTGAACTCGCCGGAATCAGCTTAAAGAATAAGACGTAAGCTGAGTCGGCCGTCACGTTCTACCAGAAGTCAAAAATTTCCTTGTAAGCGCTTCGACCACAAACGACCCAAAAAGTCCAAAATAATTGGCTCTGCCGAGCCTTACAGAATCAGTTTCATTGTTGGCCCAAAAATGCTTCTTGCACCACCGATAAGATGCCTTAACTTGTGGGTATTAAGCACATTACACCTATGAGTGAAGCACGTCACTGTGACTCACTCGGCGTGATTGTTGGCAATACGGAACTGCCCAGCTTAACATCGCTCTTCTGCCGATGAGGAACAGACAACGATGCACTCCCCACCAACCGTCGAGCACTTGTTGCTCGTCGAAGATGACGCAATCGATGCGCAGGCTGTCCAACGTGAGTTAGAAAGTGACTCTGGTGAACGATTCGAAATCACTCATGTCGAGGACCTACAAAAGGCTCTCGAACTGACTCATGAGCGCAACTACGACATCGTCTTACTAGATCTCCATCTACCTGACAGCGAGGGAAATTCAACGCTCAAACGTTTCGTAGAAGAAACCGAAGATTTACCCATCGTCGTGCTAACAGGCATTAATGATGACGAGATCGGAAAACAATTGATCGCAGCAGGTGCCCAGGATTACCTCCCTAAGTCACGGTTAGGCGATGGCCTGTTAGGTCCTGCAATCCGCCATGCGATGGAACGTTCCCAATTGCTCACTCGGGTTCGAGAGAGCCAGGAAGCTCAGATGCAGGCCGATACCGAAGCACAGCTTCGCATCGCCAATGATCTGCACGATGGGGTCAACCAAACGCTCACTGCCGCAGGGGTGACGGCCCAGAGTTTGCAGCGTCAGCTGGCAGAACAATCGAACGTACTTACTCCAAAGGCGAAAGAGCTTTGTGAAACCCTAGTTGCCCTACAGGGCCAAGTAAATGCGGCTATTGCTGGCCTGGCACCTCCAGAACTCGAACAACTAGGATTGACCGGTGCCTTGGTACAACTCACCCAACAGTGGAAGAGTGCCCAAGGACTGGAATGCCGCTTCGAAGGCCCCGCTAGACTGAGAATCCCAGCAGGACATCTCAGTTTACAGCTCTATCGCATCAGCCAAGAAGCGCTGCACAACGCGGTACGTCATTCGGGGGCCAAACGAATCTTGCTCTCACTAAAGGAGGGTCCACGCCGTGTCTTGCTAAGGATCGACGACGATGGGTGCGGATTTGATCCGAAGACCACATTGAATTCTCGATCTCACTTAGGATTGCGCTCAATGGCTCACCGTGCCATGTCCATTGGTGGCAAGCTCCTCATTAACTCCCAGCCCGGCAGGGGGACCTCGATCCAGTGTCTTATTCCAACGGATCGTTTAGACCGATATGATTCCTCACGGGGTTGTGCTTAAATGCACCCTTCTCGTGTGAGCCGATAGGATTTCAGGGCACAGTCCGTACCCCCAACGAGACTAATCAGGAGCGTTGAGTCCATGTCTGCGGCGTGTCGTATCCTGATCGTTGAAGACCATCAGCTTCTCTTGACCGGCCTCAAATCACTGCTGGCCGAAGAAGCGCATCTCAAGGTTATTGGCGAAGCACATTCGGTTGCTGATGCCATTGGTTTTGTCGAGCAAACTGTACCTGAATTGGCGATCATCGATCTCTCTTTGGTCGACTCTCGCGGTATTGAGTTCGTTCATTATTTGGCGGAACATCATCCGAGCGTGAGGATTCTTGTCTTTTCGCAGCGGCCTGCCTGGGTCATGGGTGAGAGAGTCCTTGCCGTTGGTGCTCACGGTTATTTGCGTAAGTCACCACAGGACATGCAGATCGTTGAAGCGATCAATGCGCTAATGCGAGGTGAAACCTATATCAGCGAAGGGCAGCCGGGACCGAATGCGAAATCGAAAGAGTATCTTCCCGCCATCAAGTCCCTCTCCAATCAAGAGTTTCTCGTCTTTGAGCTCACAGGCCAGGGACTCCGTAATGCAGAGATTGCCAAGGAGATCGGTGGCAGCCCCAATTCGGTACGATCGGTTCTTGACCGCATCAAGAATAAGCTCGATCTCAGCACCGCCGAGGAGCTGAAACGCGTGGCCTTGGCATGGCAGTTCGATACGTTGCTGTAAGCTGCTTCTTTATGCGTCTCATCCTTCGCATCAGAACAGCTCGTGCTGCAGTGGTACCGCCGGGGTCGGGAGCGGGCCTTCCATGTCGGCCGGGATCACATGCCGCAGAACGATCTCTATATCGCGGGCTGCCTTGCTCGCTAAACCATTTCCGTAGGTATTTTATAGCCCCTGATATAGCTCGCGGAGCGTTTCGGCTTCTTGCTCCATAAAGTAATATGGTCCCTTCCAACTGCGTGGTGTCGACCCTTTCCCATCACATTTGAGATCGCACTGCGAGCACACTTATGCAATCGAGCCAACCGCTCACGCAAATGCAGCATCTCGCACGTCTGATCGTAGGTAATGGACTGTATCTCTTCGTGACCTTCAACCTCGACTTGATAACGGTATCAGTAATAGCAAGTGACATTTGAACTCGCATACATAAGAATGGTAGCTTGTGTATGTAGCCTTGACCTGCTGGTCAGCACCCTTGATCTATAACCCACTTGTCGGCTGAAGAATCCGATGAGTGCTAAAGAATGGCAGCTGACCAACAGATAGAAATCGCCAAACGATTGTGCGATTAGAGAAAATAGCACTTGCTACCGGAGGATTTGAATGAACGCAGCTAATTGTGCGATATCCGTTTACGAAAAGGGCTTGGAAGAAGGCTCATCAATTACCGACCTTCTAAGAGTTGCTACAAAGTCCTTAGGAGCATGCGGGTGTGTTCTTTGGGCTCGCCAGCCCGCTAGCACTGCTCATGGACCATCCCACCTGTTTGTTCTCACTGCGTGGTTTCCGTTTGACACGCCATTTGCGATGTACGACCTGTCGGTTAGCGATTCCGCGAGCGGGCAAGCACTAGTGACCAACGAAGTGGTTATCGAGGTCGATGTTCGCCAAAGTGGCGGCGAAACTCCAGCGCTTAGATTCTTTGATAAACATGGAATCAGAAGCATGCTGGCTGCTCCAATAACATTGTCGGAAGGTGTAGAAGGAACGCTAAATTTTTACAAATCGGAACGCGAAGCTCTGTTCGACGAATCTCTTGACCCAAGAAAAGCAATGGCCACGGCTACGGCACTTTCCAAAGTTTACCAAGCGCTTCGCTCACGAGAAAGTTCATCGTTACTGAGTAAGATCGAGGCCATAATTCAACAGCACGACTATCACCCTTCGGATCCGGATAAGAGCGCTGTCTCGAAGAATCTACTACACTCTTGCGCTACTGCTATTGCAAACTCCTTCCGCAGCCTGGAGGTGTCCGTATTCCTAGAGAATCCTTTACAGAGTTCAGGCACTTACAACCTACATGCTACTACTTGGCAAGATTGGTGTGAAAAAACTCAAACCTATTCTGCGGACAGCCGCTCAGGGCTTACTGGCTGGGTCTTAAGCAATAGAGAGTCCATTCGTTTGTTCGATCTGTCGAACTTTGAAAGAGACAAGGAACGAATACGGCAGCAGTATGAAAACCTCGAATGGCATCGATCCATGCAGTTTCTGAATGCCGTGCGTAAAAAGCTCAACCTTCAAAAAAGCGAAAACCTACCACCAGTTAGCTTTATGGCCTCCCCTATTGTGGCTGGAAACCGCTTACTAGGGGCAATCAGGGTGTGCGCCGCGAAGTCAGGCCCCTACTACTTCTCCGAGGCTGATAGTGAGCTGCTATTAACTGCGGCAGGGCTGATTGGACATTACTGGCATGAAAGGTTGTCGCGAAGAATTATTGAGCGTGACAGTGTATTGTTTCAAGGAATCGTGGATCACGTTGGGGAGTTGAACAAAGTTGTCAAAAAAAATGTGGCAAAGGCGGTGGTCTCGCATAGTCGCTACAGCCTATTCAACTTAGCGCTCGAAAAGCTAAATCCGCCTCTGCAAAACGCTTCTGGTTATGCGGTGAGATCGCTCAAAACTCCAGTTCCGGTTAAACGAAGAGAAAGTGAAACAACGTCAGCCATTGCTAACAATGATGCTACTTTAGTTCTGATGAAGGGAGACGCTTTTGCACAATCCATAGTTCCCTCTAAAGCAGCTTCGTCGAAATCAGTTGATTGTAGAATATACAATGCAACCAAACTCGCCAGTCCAAACTGCAGGCCATTGAGCCTGGATCGTGACAGCAGGATAAACATATACAAAGAAATAGGCGAAGAAATTGAAGGTATGTCTTCACCGGTATTAGCTGGCGATACCTTACAGGCTGTATTCGACGTCTTCATCGCGGATGACACTCAAAGCCACCAACACGCGTCAACTATTTCAGAGCTTATAGGGGAGCAACTCGGTTTGTATCTAGAGTTGGATGAACAGATCGATCGATTTAGGACAGCACAGAGCGCATTGCGGAAGAGCCTTAGCGAATCACGAAAACTAGAACGACAGCGCAGAAGAGCACTAGAAGATCTCGCCCATCAACTGAAAAACCCACTTGAGCAAGCGAAACGCAAGTCTGAGTTCATCGTAGACACGAGTTCTTCACCATCAACGAGTTCGTTAGAAATGCGTGGTTTATGTAGACGTGCCTGGAGGGTTGCTAACGGCATGCGTTTCTTGGCAGAGTTGCAAGATCGTAAGTCTATAACCACGACTAAACAGTCGCCCGACCCAGATGTGGTATACCGGCTGATTTGCACATTGCTTGAAGACGCTGAGTTGCTGAGTGAGTCGTACATGAATATCAGTTATCGAGTAGATCCTGGCGGCTTTAACTATGAAGTATTTGGGGGCGTAGAAATGGATATGGCTCTTCTTGAACAAGCTCTTATTAATGTAATCGACAATGCTTACAAATATTCATTTCAAGACACTACAATTAAGGTAAGAGCGTCTCGAACCCGCAGCAGCAGATTGGCTCTTTCAATATCCAGCACTGGTCTATCACTAAGCGGTCAAGAAATAGCTCTATGTAAGCAAAGAGAATGGCGCAGTGAAGATGCGGAAAATGTGACAAGCGAAGGATCTGGAATAGGATTGTGGGTAGTGGATGAGATAATGGTTGCTCATGGTGGGCATCTAGAGATCGTGCCGACTGACAGCAGTCATAGGACTGACGTCAAGCTCATATTCTGAAAGCCTAAGAAAGAACTACACTATGCGAATTCTGTTGTTAGAAGATGATCCGAAGCAGGCGGAAGGCATTACACTCAGCATAACGGATCGTTTCGATGCCGAAGTGGTAAGGATAGCCACCGAGTCTGAGTTCCGCTTAGCGATACGGAAGGAATTTGCATTATCCGCAGATCTTGCAGTATTGGACGTTATGGTTCGATGGACTGACCCTAGCTTAAATATGCCGCGACGACCAGAAGATGTTTGTGCAGAAGGTCCGCCGAGAGCAGGTTTGCGTTGCCTAGCACTTCTTCGCGAAGTCGCACCTGAGATGCCAGTGATTGCTTACACAATTCTAGAGGAAGATGACTTGTCAGAAGACCTAATCTCTTCACCTGCTGGAAAAGCTAGAGGCACGGGGCCAAGTGTGTTACTACGCAAAGATGGGGACAGGACACCGCTCATAGAGGGTATAGAGCATTTGCTAAGCGCCAATGACTAGGTTGCTATCTTGCAGCATCTCATCATGAAGCTGAACAACGCGGCTAGGTGAAACGCTCCTAGATATAGCACGCAGATATTTCTCATAATCGCCATTTGAGTTGGGAGTGCTCTCATTCTCTACATCATGATCAGAACTGGAAATCTCTAATTCACTACGCAGTTGGACCAAAGCGTCCATGACCACACCAATCATTGATTTATCTGTCTTATACGGGTTAAGGCGTCGCAAACGCTCGATGTGTGAGGATGCCAATTGAAGCAGTGGCAGTCTATCGCTAGGAAGGCGTCCTTTAACGATTGTTTCATCGCATAGCCACTCAATAGTCTTGAGTTCAACAGCCTCGGCAACGATGGCTGCTATGTACTTCCATAAGTAAACCACTATCGTTCCATCTTCCTTCGGATTCGAATCTAGCTTGCACGGAGTACAGAGCGTAGGGAGGCTTTCCACTGCCCAAGTCTCCCATCCATTCGAATGAGCCATCTCGATTAGCAGACCGGCCCAGTCAACATTTGGATAAGCTCCCATCACTAATTCCAGCGTATACTTCCATTCGATCCTGCGTCTGACGTTATCTAAGAGAACTCTTTGCCAGGATGTGAGAGCAGCAGCCAAATGATCAGTTGAAGGAAATCCTCTCTCCTCACTGCTAGCCGGCATGTAAAGTATGCCTCTTACACCATCAAATACAGAGCCTGGCAGAACGCATGGTCGCTGCTCAATTAGTTCTGACCATAAAGCAGCCGAGCTAGCGTCGATCTGATTAAAGGTCAATGCATCCCGTAGTGCGCATAGCACGTCGATACGATACTCACCTGCTGGCTCTATGAATCTTGCTGGGGCGTGGGCAATATCGTAGAGCAAATTATGGAGTATGTCGGGGCAAGATATACTCTCGCAAAGACGTAATAAATGGATGTCGATCTGTGGCGACTTGATCCTTCCAGTATTTCGGTCCTCAAAACTCTGGAGCAGTGATGAACAGGCGTGAGCCAAGCATCGCTCTACTGCTGCACGCTCGCCATCCCATGGCAGAGCCCTTGTAATCCAAACATAAGGGGGTTCGTCGGGGCCTATTGGCGGTAATCCAATACCGTTCAACCAGCCTAGAAGCACCCTCGGGTCAGGTGACTGGCACCACTCCTGCAATACAGGGCGGACCCATTCGATGATTTCACATTCTCTGTTCTCGGTGTTCATCAAGGCCTCGAGTGACAACAACTGAAACAAACGCCCAGTGATTCATTTTTTTGGTTGGGTCATCCACTGCATTATGTCGCTTCCGTATTCACTCAGCAAGCAATTATAGTGATTGACTCTCTGTTGATTTAGTCTCGCAAATTGATTCGCTCTCGTCTGACGCACTGCAACGACCTGCGAAGTGGTGTGTGCTATCTGTTTATGAATATACTCAGGGCGCGTTGTAATTTGGGGCCTCAAGCTGAGATCAGCGGGGTGTCCGCCGCTTGTCAACATAGCACATGGAGGCGACGTAAAATGAAAGGGATAGTCACCCGCATCTAGCGAGGTGGGCCTGACAAGAGTACCTACGTCCCTGACAGAATAGCGAAGCAGCATGCACCATTGACCGGAAGCCGGCCGACTTACTCCTACTGCCTGAAGCCAGCGGCTAGCGTCGCCATCTACAAAGGGCTCTATGCCTTTCCATGTCGTTGCCCACGATGGTTGATACGGTCGCTGCTTTGCATAGGCATTCATCGCATCTAGCACATTTCCTAAAAACCCTCTTGCAAGAGGACGATTCTTGGGTGCGAGGTGCTGATCAAGCCAGTGATCGGCTGCTCCAGGGATGCCAGAACCAGGAAACGTCTGAAGTCCACTGATTCCCCTAGCCTTTCCCCAGTCAAAGATGATACCAAGTGAGTTTAATGAAACCACACGAGCGAGCTCGACATCTCTTGCTATTAACTGCTTCGCGTTCGAACCGCCTACTAGGATGTTTTGCCCGTTCAAGTGTTCGTAGACGAACTCGGGGAGCCTTCGGTTCGCAATCTTGTCATCGTGATACGCACGCAGACTGGCAAGCAGTGACACAGTATCGGTAGCCGACTTAGTAAACTTCCTATAAGACCTAAGTCTAATACGAGGTATGCGGTGGTCATGCGCGACGTTGCAAGCAATCGCTTTTACGGGATCTGATCCGTGATTTAGAGATTGCCTAATAGAGTTAGATATTCTACCCATCGCAGACACTCATTTGAGATCACTAAGAAAGCGTTTAAAAGCGAGTTCGCCAATTCAATCAAGCCGACATGTCAGGACTCGAATTCACTTCCAATGCTTCAATGACAATAGCTAGTGGCAAGTACAAAAAGCCCCGGAAGGCATTCTGACCAGATTCCATCTTCCTAGTTGGACCCAATGCTTCAAATTCCGCAGCAGCTCCCAATGCTCGAACGCATCGGACCAGACCGTTTGTACTGACTCCAGTATCATATTGTGTTCGTCTCCCTCTTGTGTTGGCTAAAAATAGAAATACATTCTAAAAACCATCTCGAACTATGCAGCTTCTCTGAGGAAACGATAGCGATGCTGATACATTGCTGAGTTTTCCAAATTTGATGACGGCACGTGAAGCATTTCAAACTTCGGAACACTCTTGTCTCGAAAAGGAGGCTCTGATAACTAGCCGAGCTTCTCAAAAATGACTCTACAGCTCGAGAGCTTTACATCGATTATATGTGATCTTTTACGAACTACTTCTGGTTGCAGCTCCGTTTCTCAGAACAGCTTAATTTGAGTGAAAGGTTTTCAAGATCTGAGAATGTTCAGCTGCTGAGCATCATTGATCGCCATCTGGTGTTCCTATTCCTGGCTTGATGCTAAACGGCGGCCTCGGTTCCCTAAGTTGTTTGTCTAACTCTTGCATCTTCATGCGTTCGAGTAGTGTGTCTAGCTGCTTGCGTTCTTCAGCGCTGAATGGCACCCTTGTATCAGCAGCTTTGATCAGATTGAAAACGCCAACCTTGCCACGCTCTTCCAATAGCTCTTCTAGCGTTCTGTTCCTCCAAGCATTTTCCCCGAATACGGCAGATACTTGTTCTATTTCAATTGGCGGGGTAGCTGTATCTTCAAGACGCTCCAGAATATCGCTCAGTTCAGAAATAGTGCGCTTTAGGTCGAAGCGTATGCTTGCAATATCAGAACTGCCGCGAATAGGTGATAAGGTTACGTCCGGACTTTCTACCTCCACAGAATCTCCGGTTAAGATAAGTGTGTAGTCCTGTTTGCCTGAGACGAGCTGTCCCTTGTGGCTTACCACGATTTTGTATGTTACTAATGAGTCAAACGTTTCGTTGTCATGTATCTGCTCATAAGGGTCTACGAGATTGTCCCCCTTAGAATTAGAGTTAACCGAATCAAGGCGCCATGGCAAGAGTTCTTGATCACCGCGACTGAGCCGTAGATCCAGATCATTTACTAGGACCGGACTGCTTGAATTTACAACTTGATCGCTTATTGCAACTCCAGGCGGATCCGTCCAAGAGATAGAAGCTTTGACGTTCCCCTGAGCTTTGAAGCTCAAAGAAAAACTAGCCCCTTCGTTTAGAGTCTTCTCAAGAATCACGGACGACTCGCCATTCTGTATTATCGTTTCGGCCGCCCGCTTAGCATTCATAAGTCCCCACCCGAAAACCACATCGGGCCCGTCTTCACCCGCATCATCTGCCGAGTGTAGGGCTAAGCCCTTGAGAGTTGCTGAGCGAATGAAACTGTTGGTTTCTCTCATCGCCAACTCCTGGAGAAGAAGCAGTGAGCCAGCTACATTTGGTGCGGCCATAGATGTACCCGTCCAAAACTGTTGGCCGTACTTATCGTTAGTCGATCCCTGATGACCCAAGTGAAGAGTTGAGAATAATTCTTCACCGTTGCCCGTAATGTCGGGCTTGATTCTTAGGTCATCTGTTGGGCCTTGGCTGCTAGATGGAACGATCTGCACCAGTCCCAAGACTTCTCCCGTCGAACCAACGCTTACATCTCTTGCGTTCGCAACGACGAGACTATTTTTCGAAACGCAGTGACCTGTGAGTTTGTCAAACTCTCTCATTTCTTGGTTCGGGTTACTATTAGCTGTGTGATCTAGGCCGTCATTCCCGGCAGCAACTACCATTAGGTAGTTAGGAGCATTGTGCATCACGCGATCCCACTCTCGAGCCACGTCGATATATCCACCAAAGTAACTCGCAGGCAAAGCAGGCTGGTCTTGCCGATCTCTGACCGCGAACCCGTAGGAGTGATTCGAGATCAGCATTCCAGCAGCAGCTTGGACAACAGCTTCTGACCTGTCGAAGTCCCAGTCGTAAGTTTTAGCATGCGCTTTAAATGCCATTCCTTGAGCTTCCGGGGCCAAGCCGGCGGCAATTAAAGTTCCAGTAACGTGGGTGGCATGATCGCTACCCGCGCCGTTATAGCCCCCATCGACGTCCCCGATTGATGCTCGCCCTCCAAACTCAACGTGAGTTGGCCGAATTGAACCCCCATCCCAGACGTAAACGATCATATCTTCGCCTGTGAGGCCCAAGCCCAGCTGCCCACTTGGATGCAAATACTTAGTTCGCGTAGATGAAGCAGCATCTGCATTGAAGGTGCGATAGTAGACGGGATGGCCATCACTTGTGACTGCTTGCAAAGCAGCATAGACCGTCAGTCCATTATCCTTTTCTTGCTCGTAGCGAACTCGAAAACCGGCTCTCTGTGCTTCTTGTAATCGAGCTGTCTGCTTGACCTTGAGTTCATTCGCCAACGTCTTTAATACAGCCGTGTCATACCCGGCGGTAATCGTCCTTGACTGAGTAGCCGTCTGGCCATTACATAGTTTGAAAGTCGGCCCTAAATTGCACGATAACAGAATAGGAATGAGAAAGACGTGACTCTTATTCATAATGGACTCACTGTAGGGGAGAATGGATTTGCAGATAGAGTCGGGCACCCTTTACGCTGCCGCTACCTTCCTGCGGCAGCCTTCAATTCACCTTAATATCAATGTTCGTGACGATAATCTTGCCTGCTCCGCGGCTCATCTTTGGAGCCGTCTGAGAGTAGAGCGAGTATGGCCTCAGCGTGACGACGAGTTGGGCCTCTCTGTGCAACATCTCGGAGACGAATGGAGTAATATTGAAACTTTGTGTCACAATTCCTGCCGGTTGAGTTCGGTGGAGACTGTGGTGTCTTGTTCCAAACAGCGATAGATTTCCGACAGTTTTTCTTATTGGCTTGCCTGCCGGTCCCTGCGACGAAAGCAGCACTTCGTAGCCTAAAACCAGAGGCTTTCTAGGAAGCGAGAACGAGATCTCCAGCATCGTCTGCGGGGACCTTTCCGGTCGGGCAACCAGTGGCTTGAGCGACATGAGCTTCATGGATGTCACTGAAGAGCCAATAGTATTCAACTCTATAGTTGTTTCAGTTTCAGTTGATAGGACTGTGCGAGATGCTTTGCGACGGCAGCACTCACAAGAAGGAATCACCCTATTCGTGGACAGTCCCGTTTCGCTATCAATTGAGAAGTTCTCAGGCAATGTAGCCAAAAAGGACGCCGTTCCTCGGAAATCGTAAGGAAGCTTATCCGTCAACGCAGGAAAGGAACTGTCGATATCATCATAGGACGCACGAATGTTCCTACCATATAAATAGTAATGTCGTGGTTCATTGTGAATCGCCCCCTCTGCATCATAGAAGAACCAGGGCTTCTCGACGAACCAACTCGCCTCCGGAAAGTATCCCCATTCGCGATTTGGAAGCCGGACCCACATCTCGAACAGGCGGTCAATATTCGCATGATGCACCCAGAAAATTGGATCAAAAGCGGCCCTCTGAACCTCTGTCATTAGACCAAGTTTGTCATTGCCGACGATTCCTCCGATTGCCACATGTACATCGTTGTGAGGGCGTCTTTCAATCAGCCCCATCGTACTCCCATCAGAATCATAGACGCCGCCAGCGAATCCAGTATCTTCGGTAGGTCCAAAAAAAAGCTTCTCACGCTTGATGAGATCTAGAGCATCAGTACTTACCTTGTCAGACAACTGGGTTCTCCCTCTGGTAAACGCACCCGACCTTTCACTTGTGAAAAGTGGATTCGTGGGAATGACTCCGTCATTCGCAAGCATCTGGTCTGCGAAGGATGCGGGGAAAGAAGTGTGTCCACGAGTGTAGTCCCAGTAGGGGACGCTAAGCGTGGGATCATCCGCAGCGCCACGGAGAATCTGTTCGAAGTAATAGAGATAAGCACGATGCCAAATAAGGAAGTCCGCAGAGGACTCTCCGTTATGTGGGCAACGGTTCCAAAACATCTCTCTGCGCACCGCAAGCACACCTGGGTCGCGATCGGCTGCCTGAATAACAGCTTGATCACTAACACCATGTATGGCAGCCTGATAGAACCAACTTGTTGGGTCAGAGGGCTTTCGCGACTTCATGACTCGCACACCCTTGCGTAGTGAATCTAGGCGAGACTTTGCTGCTTCTGATCGTCGGTCCTCACTCGCATCGACGATACCATCGCCGTTCTCATCGACATATAGATGGTACTCTGCAAATGCTTGAAGACTCATTCTGGGGCTGATCTGTTCCACCGCCAGAACTGAAGTCGGTGCAAGAAAAATGAAGGTCTTGAGGATTAGTCGAGTGCCAGGCAAGTTGATTCGCTCCGAATCTTATATCCAGTAATAGATAGCCTCGGTTGTCCAGTGAATATACTCGATAACCACCAAGTGTCTAGTTTTTGTTGCCAAGACAGGCAGGATGAATTCGGTCCTTTGCTCAAACTCAATCAATGTTACCTAACTTAGAAACCTAACCTCGCCTTATGCCAGACCTGAATGAAGAAAACCTAATCGACAGTCGCCTGTATTGCTTCGTTATCTACTCGGTCGCAAGTGACTGAGAGGTCATGACTCAAGCAGAGTTTTGGTTGGATAGACGGCTCCTTGGCGGCTCATGACCGAAAGGGTGACCAAACTATGACGAACAATTGAACCAACCGTTCTCCCAAGTGCATAGCTCACCCCAGCTAAATGTTCTCAAAGTCGACGCGCCCGTTATGACTGGATGACCGGGAGGCTACCCACTTGCCGTTGGCAACTACACAAGATGGAATCTTTCAGAGTGCGTTTCAAACGTCAAGGATTAGCTCTCAACAGAACTCGGCATGGAAGAAACTGCAGCTGTCACCCATGACGAAGGGAAATCACACTCGCAATGCCTTGCCGATGCAGGAGCAATTCAATCGTTATCATCAAGATCTGTACTGGTATAGAAGGAGGTCCAAACAGGAACGTGATCCGACTGGTTTAAGATGTACTCAATCCCAGCTTGCTTGGATTCGATTGGATAAACGAACGTACTGTTTCGAACCACCTCTCTTGTCTCCGAGTAGCGCAGGATGATGTGGTCAATCAGGTCATCGGATTGGTGAGGATTCCAAGTCTTTATGTAAGAACCTTCTGCTGAGCCGGGACCTAGAAATTGCGTTTGAAAGAGGAAGCCCGCGTCCGTCAGCGGATCGAATGACTCATGGCCGATGTGGTGGTTAAAATCCCCCGCGACAATCACATCTCGTTCATGACTCCTCGAGATGAGAGCGTCGATTTGGTGAACAAGATCCTTACTTTGCTCTATTCTAACTTTCGTTGGGCAGCTACCAATCCCAACGCGTGACTTTAGGTGGACACCAACGACCCAAAAATCAAACTCACCTGCTTTGAACTGGCCCGCAACAGGCTTGCGAAGACCGCTGCTCGAGCAACCTCCTGGCAGACTAAATGAAGTGTTTACTTCGAGCTCTTGCAACGAATCATCAACGACTTCTATTTCATCAGCATCCCAAGCCAGAACGACAAATTGCTCACGATTGCTATAATTCCCCTCAAAGAATTCGTATCCTTCGCTGCTAAGCAGTTGCTTTAACTTCTTCCAGTTGCCACTTTGGGTATTGATCTCCTGAAAAACGACGATCTCTAGATCCAACTCGTCAACGATTCGTTTAGAGATTTCACGTAGATCTTCGAATCGCCGTCTTGGACGCCTGATGCCATTGTACTTTTTTCGAGACTTGCCCAGCAACTCAAGATTGTAGGTTCCAATTTGGATCGTGCTTTCAGCCGGATCAGAGCCAAGAGTAAAGTCAGGGGTAGTCCGCTGAGCCCTGCCATCGTGCCGCTTACTACCCCCGCTGATTCCCAACTCATTCCCTCTCTTACCGGAAGGGGAATCTACTTGCCTAATCTGACGTTCCAGCTTTGCCACTCTTCGCTGCAAATCACTGATGTCGTAAGAAAGCGACTCTTCCTCCTGGGCAGTCTCACCTTCATCCTTAACCGATCGGTTGCGCTCGTGCAACAATGCTTCGATGCGAGCGAGTCGACTAGTCATCTCTCGATTTACTGTGAACTCTGGTGACCCTGCTGAGGCAGCTGGACGCCCGGTTTTTGGCTCTCCCGGATATTTGCTGCTCTGCCCCTCGTTTCTTGATTGATTGAAACTAGGGTGAACTAGCGAGGGCGCGTTGAATTTGATCGATTTGTTCGCAAGTCGACCATCTATCACTAGGTTTCCGTGAACCCGATAAAGGTCGCTAAACAGCTCCCGGTCAATCGTTTGTCCGCGACTCGCATGATCGAACATCCTTGACAAACTTTCGGTCAGATTCCATTCCCACAAAGCGGTTGCTGCTTGAGACTCAATGGCCGCTTGGTCGCCAGCCGACAGATTAGCGAAAAAGTTCAGGCCTGTTTTTTCTTCAATCTCATCGATGCTCTTTAGGAAGGGCACATGATCGACATCAACGCCAGAATGGCTCAGTTCCTCATCATGATCATAGATGAAGGCAAGCACGAAGGGCTGGTTAGGCTCAGCTGCGTTCTCCCGAGCAACGATCTTGAAAAAACCTGTTGGGATAGAGACCTTTGTCTCCGAGCCATCGCCGATGGTTTCGAGATCTCGTCCTTGAACATAGATGGGACCACAAGTAATCCAAAGACTCTCGTATTCATCTGCCCATAAGCCACACAGTCTCTCAAGCCCCAGCCAGTGTCCCCCGTTAAACGCTTGTATTTGTGGACACGCATTCGCCAAGCAGAAAGAGTTGTAGTTTGCATTGCTTCCCAGTCTCTGCGCGTGGGAACGCATACACATGTGGCCCCGCGAATAACCTGAGTTGGCATAGGACGCGTCTGTGGGAGAGTCTATGGTGGTAGGCAATCCTGGGACACGGATCCAATCACTCGGACGCTCGTCGCTGCCAGTGATAGGGCCTTTATCGAGCTGGTAGGAAATCCAGTTGGGTACGCCCAGGCGATCGCCTTCGCCATCTCCGTTGTCGTCGTCGGTTAGATCAAACGATACTGCGTACGCTCGAAATTGCAATACGTGTTCGGACGGTTCAACCTCGAACCTCAAATGATGATGGACAGGAGAATGGACGACCGGTCGCAAGAACTCTTGCGCTAAGGTACTTCCAGTCGCTCCTAATCCTATTGCAGCGAAGATCATGAATGATTTTATGTAAAGCATAACTAATCTCCAGAATACGCGGTTATATTGTCATGGTGAATGACGTAGTGCTCTAGCATCTCATCCTCAAGCCTCTGTTCACAGGAAGGCAGTACAGCTGACGACAGACGTGTCGATGGGCAACTTCGCCTTTATCCTGATCCGACCATCCGCCGGCACATCGACCTTACACCTTCTCTTAGGAATGCCCCTAGCATCGCATCGGGTCCATAGGACGGTTGAAAGACATTTGTCACTCGCGTCGGCGAAACCAGTTTTTCCCAGGCTCGGCGACGCCGCACAACATCGCAAGGATCGACTACCGCGAACGCGGCTCCACCTCGCTGCTTGACTACCGAAAAGGCAGGGACATCGGTGAGTCCGTCTCCGATGTAGATCATGTTCTCAAATGGCACGCGCCGATCTTCCCGTTCAATCGACTCATTGACGGCATAGGGGTCCGATTTGCTCTGACGCAGAAGACCCTTATTGATCTCGAACAAGTACCTCGTTTTTTCTGTAAAAGTTATTGCCCGTTTGGGGCGTTTGAGAATTCCTTTGGAATCGACTTCAAACGTACAGCCTCGAATCTCGTCTACCTTCTCGGCAGCTTTGGTACCTCGGAGAAGAACCTCGATACCGCCGCTAATAATATAGAGTTCAACCTCGGTATTCAGTTCAGGAAACTCATCGGGGATCCGTCGAAAGTCTTCCAGCGATGACAAGACATCAGGATAGAAGTCGATAGACTTCCCGAACTCGCTTAACTGCTCCTCCGTCAGATTGCCCAGAGGGCGATTCTTACCAACCAGGTCGCATAGTGCGCTGGTCCATGCAAGAGCTGGGTCCCACCCATCCGTCACCATTTGGCCGACCGTCTCACGCCAAAAAATCGCGGTGTCGATACCGAAAGAGGACAACAGTTTTTCGGTCGAATCATCCGTCAGCGTATGATCGAAATCGAAAACCAAGGCAATGTTTTGGGCCTGACACATAAGTACTCATTCCCGCAATACTGTGAGAAGTCGCTAGGAAACCTCCGCTAACAATCCCGACGCTAAGAAATCCTTTGGGAATCGCCACGCTGGAGGACAGAAGTAATAGCCGCCCGTAAGCACCGAAAAAACTCCGGAGGTAAACATGGCATCTCGACCAGCCTCAGGACACGGAAAATCGGGATTCATCTGCCACGTATCGGTGACATACTCGAATTGGCGCGAGATACTATTCATGTAGGCCACGAACAAGAGCCCAAAGCTAGATGGAGCGTATTTGCCGGTTTCCTCGTCCAACGACCCTATGTTATCTAGATATGGGTATCCTCTCCGTAGGAACCGACGATCCATATCATCCAACCCTAGAGAGTACTTTGGCGGCCTACGCGGATTGACCGCGCGAGAATGTGACTTGAGAGGGCCATCGGCTTTATTGACAGGATCAGCGAATAAGGGCTCACGAGGAAAGTCCTTGTCACGCCTCTTCGCCAGCGGCATTCCATCCTCTTTCTGCCTGCCAATCATCAGCGATTGTTGATCATCCTCCAAGAGGTCCCATTTCTCCAAATCCTGCTCAACCTTGCGAAACACCAAGTAGCTTCCACCACGGCACCAAGCGGGCTCTTCGGAGAACTCATCGATAAAAATAAACGACTCGCGCTCGGGACGCGTTAGGTTGCCGAGATTAGAAATGCCGTCCTCAAAGCGTCCGAAAGCACGCTTATCGGGACGGGCAAATCCCTCGTCAACCGCAACGACTTGCAATGATGCATCAATCGTCTCAATAGAACGCGCAATTGCCGCATTCACATACTTGTGGTCGCTGGCGATCGAAAAAACGAGATCGGTCTGCTCTTCTGAGGGGTCAAATCGATCACCAAACAGTCGCGGTGGAATTCGCAAGGAACGCGGCTTGGCATGCAAAAAACCGAATCGGTCTCTACCAGACACCGGGTCCATGAAAAACGTTGCTCCGAGCCCCACGGTAACGGTCACCCGATAGCTTCGGGGAACATACTGCAGGGGACGCAAATCGGCGGTCGCGGGGCCGCGGGTCATTTGGTAGTCACAGAACGTGGTAATGCTCTGCAACATTGTCGCTACTTCAGGAAGCGTCTTGGCGGACGTATTAACGCGGGCAACCGTTAAAAACTCTTGCGGGTCCATCTTTCCTCGAAGCCCTGGATACTTCTCATCATCAATCCCCACAAAGTCGCTACCATAGATGGGAGTTTCCGGCCACATGGGATCGACAATACCACGTTGATAACTGGTCTCAAACAGTCCGAGCGGCAAGGGCCCTGCCTGAACAATGTTTGGCTCTTTCATTGCTTAATCCTCCACGAAAAGCGGACGGCGTGCGTGCTGCTTTCGATGCGCTTCGGAGAGTACACGGAAGTATTCCGTCCAACCGCCCATGCGTACCCGCACCAAGTCATAATCGTGTCCTGCAGCCGAACTTGCCGCCGTGAAAGTCTCAGGGTCAGCCACGGTAAAGGTCACGACATTGCTGCCAGTCTTTCCTTTGGCAATTGCTGATAAGATTCCAAGTAATCGCTCTTCGGAAAACCCTTCGGCCAGATTGAGATCGACCGGTGCACCATCGGATAACCGGTCAAGGCTCGGATGGGCGTAACTATTAAGTCCCTGACGAATGGCTATCTCGCGAGGATGTCGCCGCCTTCCAGAAACATCGAGTTCTTTATCCTGATAGTAAGGTGCTGGCGATATGTCTGACTCAATCGGTTGCCCAGATTTGCGACCGTCAGGTGTCGCTCCGACCCAACCTCCCGAAAAGACATACTGCTCAAAAGTTCCCACGCCAGGACTGATCAGAATCTCGAAATCGCTGCCATGCCGCTTCTGAAGACGTGCCAGCCCTGCTTGATGGCGGGAGTCGCTTCGAAGGGCAAACAGTCGATCGCAAAACAAGTCAATTAGCCTCCAGGCAATCTCGTCGACGGCAGTATTACCGTGACCAAAGCGGGGAAGACGCATCGTCTGCTCCCGGATCTCTGCAATCCGCTTCTCCGATAAAGAGAGCCCGACTTCAGGCCTTGTCTTTCCCCAATTGGAATAGAGGCAAGCAAGCATTTCCGACATCTCAACTTGTCTACGTTCGAAGACTAGACGCTTCAGTGCATAGATCGAGTCGGCACAGGTACTAATCCCTGTCATTAGCGGTGATAACATCTTGTAGTTGGCCCCGCCCCCCGATAGGTCCGTGCCGCTAGCAAGACAACCAGCGATGAGCGTCGAGAGCAGCGGTGAGGGGGCGATGGACTCTTTCTCACCATAGAACTGATAGACATTGCGGTACATCCGATGGATCTGGAGATCCAAATGTGTTTGGAATACCTCCCAGAACTGCTCAAGTGACGTGAACTCCGTCGCTGGAATCGTCCGAAAGCTATCTTTCCAGCCTCGCAAGTGCATCGGTCCTGATGTGGCAAAACCGGCTCCTCGATTGAGCGTCTTCTCCAAGAGATCAAGCGCCGGAATGTAAAAAAAACTGAACTCCGTTTCACCGGCGAAATGGGTTTCATAGCAGCCATCACAGGCGTAGTTTCGTGCACTCTTTAGTGAGACCTTCCCGCCAGACTCTTTATGCAACGCCGGTACGATTCGGTCGTCGTTCATAATAATCGGGTGAGCGCCGCCACTGAGGATCGCCTTCGACGCCTCACGTAGAAGTTTCCTTGGAGAACTCTTATTAACCCGCAAGTCGAGGGTCGGGCTATTCAGTGGCAACCTACGCGAGGCTTTCAGGCATAAATAGGTCAGCCGATTCGTACCATCTTCGGGCTTTGGTTGATTGGTTGCCTCGTAGCCACCGATCGTGACCTGCTGCATCCACTGATTCGTCAGGCTTCCTTGGTCATAGTTTGCTGGCAGCTTGTTCCCTAGAAGCGCCCCATCACAGAAAGTAAAGCGGTCCTCAAGATGTGCCCGATTGTGAAGTGCACGCTCCCCGAATTTGATCCAGAGGCAGTCGATAATCTCCTGAGCCTGGCTCTCTGTCACAGAATCCTTCTCAAGAAAAGGCATCAGTAGTTGATCCAATCGGCCTATGGAAGTGATTTCACCGGTTGTGTGAAGTGCGCAGTGGATTAAGTACAAGCATTGCACGGCTTCCAGGAATGACCTTGGGGGGCCGATCGGAGTCTTGCCCAACCGTTGGGCGATCTCTTTGAGGTTCTCATGGCCGCTACGGCCCTGCACCTCGTATTCACTTGCCATTTCCATGGCATGCTGGGCATACCGCTGTGCGAAGACAGCGACTCCTTCGAGAGCAATAATCGCCGCCTGATAGAAGGTTTGTTTCTTTCGCTTCTGCTCAGAGCGAGCTTGCCCCAGGGTTTTCAGTTTCTGGTGGCAATCTCGCACGATTCCCCGGATACCTTTCCGCAGCAGAGTCTGATAGTCGGGGGTGACATGACCGAAGGGAGCCCGGTCGTTCAACATATTGAGCGCAGCATCCAACTCTTCCGCCTCCGTAAGGTAACCAACCAATTCTTTACCTTGGGCGACGGAATAAGGCGGGATGCAACCTACTACCAACTCATCCGGGTGGATTCGTAGTGTGCCCGCTTGGACGGCAACCTCTGGTGTCGTGACGATATCCAAGATTTTCGCGATGGCGTACGCCTTCCGGATCGCCACCGGTTTGCGAGAGAGTTCCTCGCGCGTCTTCTCGTCAACGGCGGCCAGCAGGTGAGGCGTGTCCTGCTCACGCAACCAGCGAGGTTTCTGCTTCCAGTCTGCAAACGTTCGAGTCAGTAGACGCAACACCCGATCCGTGGGCATTTCTCCTCGGCGGATTGGACAACCGTCCAACGCTTGAGGAAGTGGCTGCTTCCTAAGTTGGGGATGTTTTTCATAGAGTTTCAATAGCTCTAGCTGCCGCCAGAATTCGCTGGTGCTATGAAACATGGGTGAACCATCCCTCGGGAAGTTGAAACCCGCGAATGCACTTTCATTCTCCGGTGCTCGCACACCAGGTTTGAGAAAAGCGTGTCCAGCAACAGTTTAGCCAGGAGGCCAGTCGCTGAGGACTTGACAGGTATGTTATCACTGTGAATCAGGCTTGCAAGGTTTTACCAATCGACATTTCCTTCGCAATCCCCTCCTCATCTGCTCCTTGCGTTCCACAATGTGAGAAACACAAGACGTTAGACAGCTCATTGAGTTCAAAAACACCAGTCAGGTTACCTAAAGGAATCCCGGACCAGCAGTGGTTTTTTGAAGCGGGCCCGTTGATCAGAAAAGATACTCTTCATCCGTTTTCACCAATGGGAGTCATATCAATGTCGATGCCCCAACAGTCTCCCGTTAACCTTGAATCTCCCATTTCAACGCAGTTTGGGGCAAACCAATTAAAGGTGCGCTGGCGGAAGTCGGCGAGGGGCACGATCATCACTGGTGGCCACGGCACTCCAGAGGTTCGATTCAATGCAAATGATGCAGACTATATTCTCTTGGATCGCTGCCGATATCACCTGGTGAATTTTCACTTTCACAGTCCGAGCGAGCATTGGCTTGCTGGTAAGCAGCAGCGGATGGAACTCCACATCGTGCATCAGAATGCCCAGCAACATGGCGGAGGACGGGCTGCAATTGGAGTCTTTATCGAACCCAAGAAGGCTTCCCGTGCCAGCAAGATTAGCAGAAGTGGCTCGAAAAATGGTAACCCACCCGCTATTTCGACCAATCCTTGGGACTGGTTGCCAACCAATTTCGAGCGTTACTATCGTTACGAAGGCTCGCTGACCACGCCTGCCTACACCGAGAATGTTAGCTGGATCGTCTTGAAGGAGCCGCTTCGCTGCACCGTCCAGGAGTTTAAGAAGCTTTCCTCCTATTACGGCGGGCCGGCCAGACTTCCTCAGCCCCTAAATCGCCGATTCTTGTTGGCGAACTTCTGAGAGCCGACCTACGTCGTCGAATCAGCTGCCCGCTGAGCCGACAACTGAGAAAGCGCTTCGAGCGAGGACGGCGAGTGGCTCTAGTTCCACAGAAAGTTGTCCCAAGGCCGCAGAGATTCGACGCAAGGGCAGGGTCGAAACTCAAGCAGCTGAGAGGTTCCGGTAGCTACAACGGAACTGCGCTTTTCGCGCTTGCTCCACGCTCTTATGGTGCCACACCCCAATCAGTCAAAGTGGGGAAGTGACTGAACCTGTTCTAGCCGAGAACCCAACGACAAGCCTGCTGCAACTCACCAAGACTGGATCAAAGGTTCACGATGACCCTTTGAAGACTAAGTCGGAGTGCCAATTCGATTCGATTATTTTCCCATCCGCAAATCTAAACTCTGCAACAGGTTGCGCTCCTGCCTAGACTTTGCGTCAATCCAACTGGTCCATTGACTGTCCGATTCCACTACGCATTCTCGACTTACTTGAAGGACTAGACGCGGAAGAGCACAAAGTATTCCCTCACCTCGATTCACATCTACGTGGTTAGCACCCTTGTCATCGTCAGCCCCTCAGCAGCTGGTGCTGCTTGATCGAGCGAGTAAGATGCTCGCAGAAGCCTCGACTCTAGAAGAGGTCCGAAATGTCCGTGATTCGGCCGAAGCTGCTCGCGCTTACGCGAGAGCTGCGGAACTGGGGCTTGAACTACAGAATAAGGCGGCGGAACTAAAGCTACGCGCTGAAAGAAAGGCGGGGAGTTTCCTTTCACAACTGCATCTTCGAGGCGGAGATCGCAAATCCAAGAGACGAACAACGAAGCTGTCGCTCGAAGATCTGGGCGTCACCCGCAACCAATCGAAGCGGTGGCAACTTGTCGCTTCCATCCCAAACGATGCGTTTGAGCAATTCGTCAAGGAAAAAAACAGGTCGCACCAAGAGATTACCGCGGCAGGCCTCTATCACCTGGCCAGGAAACTCCGCTCGCTAAAAGGCTCAAGGTCCTGCAGAGCTGACCATGAGAGGAGGTACCCTGTGCTAAGCAGCCCCTCGACACCTCTCGAGTTGCGCGACCTCATTGAAGAGCTCAGCAATCATCGTGGCCTACTCGCCGAACTCTTGCGTCCCCTGTACGCCGATGGGGACGAGATCGTGCTCCAGAAAAGTGAACGTCGGGTGGTTGGCAGACTGCTTGTCGAGATGGAAGAGCTGTTGGGAGAACTTGACCGACATGCGGCCCTCGCAAAGTTCGATGGACTCGCCTAACTGGCTAGAGGTATTCTCAGAAATGAGTCCTCTTGAAGCCTCGCAACTGTTGATCTCCCTTTCGGCTTTTTCTTGCAACTGAACATGAGAAGGCTCCCTCGAATTGCCTTCAGTTGCTTTGGTGTTTGAGCGGCTCTTGTACTCGTTTCAAGGGCGGAGGCAAGACAGGTCGTTAAGAAGCTGCGGACCCTTCCCCGGCAAGAGCAGTAAATGCGTTGCTGAATCCTTCGTAGGTATCCAATCGTCCTTTATTGGTTTCTTCTAACGCGTTTGTAGCGGAACGAGCCAGATGGGCACCCAATACTCGGTAGGCCTCAAATTGTCTCACATCAAAGAACTGATCGGATGTAGGCTCGTGTGGAAAGTCGGGATTGCTGGCTCGATATTCTCTGACAGTCAGCGCTTCGTCTCCCGAGTAGGACGCCTTGAGATACAACAAGTATCCCTGTTCCCGATCCATTTCGTCACGTTCCGGATAGTGGATTTTCCCTATCACCCAATGCCTTGACGAGACCCCTTGATCGTCCGGCCGTATCTCTTCAGTATCGATCTCAATCTCGATACCCAGCTCGATTTTCGCCAGCCTTTGAACGGTCGCGAGTCCGTTAAACTGATATCGCGGGTCGGCCTCCCCGTCGCAGGCGAAAATAAAACGGCAGCGCCTTCTCAGGAGTTCGATGACGCCAAGATTCTCAATGTGACCACCGTCGGACAGGTTTACCCAGGGGCCGTTCTCGTCAAGCCTGCTTGTTGCTTCCCGTATCAAATTGAAAATTGGTAGCCGCCAGGGTTTCGTATGTCTCACCTCTTCAGTCTCAACCGAATAGGCACGCTCGGCATTCATTTTCTGCTCTGTTACTGCATCGTCCAAGTTGCTTGATAAATCCTCAGAGAGCCGCATCGCCGCGACGATACCACTGCCGATAAATCCTCCTCCCGAGACTGTCGAGAGATAGTCAACATGTCGAAACACTCCCTTTGAATTGAGTATTTGGGCAATCCCTAGGCAAAGAGACGCGGATCGAATCCCGCCGCCTGAAAAAGCGAGACCAACGAGGCCGTACTGAGCTCTCGGTACCGTTTCCCTGAAATCAATACTCTCCGAAGTCTGCCTCGTATCACCAGATCTTGTTTCATCGATAGAATTTAGCGTCGACCATCGTGGAATGACGACCTGCAACAGCTCTTGCCGAAAGACTTCTGGGAAGCGGTTGTTCGTTTTAGCATTCTGGAGCAAAGCTGCAGGGTTTGGTACCCAGTAGCCAAGTCTTACGTTCAAGAAAGTCATTAGCATGACAATGAAGCCGTTTGTAAACCGACCCATGTTCGGAGAGACTGCAGCCGCCGAAACGGCGACGGCAGTATTTAGCCTGACTCGAGAGTACGCTTTTTCCATGATGTTTGTGGTTACATACCCTGTCCTGCTACCCCCGCAGTAGAGCTTGCTGAAAATAAAGAAATCGCTGCGCGTGCTCCTCAGAGCCAAGTCTTTACTGTTCTGAAGGTTGATGGCTGTATTTACGAGCAAATAGGGGCCAGTCGAACCAAGCTGAGAAAGTTCTGAAAGCCGCACGTCAATCTCGGGGCCGACACCAGGCTTGGTTTTCATCAGGAACGCCTCGGAAAGGCGGTCTCGGTAGTATCCATGAATGGATGTCGCATTGAAATCAAAGAAACAGTAGGCCAGTGTGAAAAGCATGCTTGAGCACAGAAGCAAGATTCGATGCTTTATCGGATAGGATTGCTCTGATAACTCTCGTCGAATCTCTTTGACATCTTCTAAGTCGCCGAAGAGGCCGGATCCGACCATCACAACAACTTGATTCGCAGGATTGAGAGAGTTCGTTTCCCCGGTGGGAACACAAAACTTCGCCATCGCAATCGTTACAAGCTCATCGAAATCGAAAATAGTTGCCGGACGTCTAACGTAGATCTTCATTCTCTCGGTCAAATCCCCAGAGCTTGGGACACGTGGGTTTGAAAGATCTGCCAAGACGCGTAAAGCTTGTCTATTCCCTGGAGAACTACTTAGCGCGCGAGTAACAATCTCGTTTCTGGCCGCGCGAGCTAAGGCGGCTCCTCCTTCTGATACGTCGATCTCCTTAGCAAGAATCTCAAGCTCTAAGGTTTTTCTCTGACGAAGGCTCCTTCTCATCCTTTCTTGCTCGATGGCGCGATAGATCTCCCGCTCATCCAGTCCATTCACGTCGACAGACGCTTCTGAATCAACAAGCTCGATTGAGGCTTGATCGAGAGACTTTAAGCATCCCTTAAGGACAGCTTGCCGGACGACCAGCCGTTGTTTCGAAAGACTGACGTCGTGACCTCTCTTCTTGCTAGACTCTTTCTGCGAGCTATTTGGTTTGCCGCGACCGACAATGCCGTTTCTTTCCGCTTCAGAACTGGTGGCAAGATAGGGCAAGGCTCCGGGGTAAGCAGAAGTCGATCGGCTACCTACGCCTAAGTCTGGCACTTCGCTCCCAATGTAGGAGGCAAATTCTTCTTGGTCTCGTGCGTTTGGGAACGTGGATTTGAGCTGAGCAATGTACCCATCGATACTCTGGTCGCGCAGCTTTAGCTCGAGGTGCTCATTAAAGTCGGTGATGGTCTCGATATGGGCGTGTCGGTCATCGCCCATGACGAAGCTTGTTACAACTTGAGAAACAACTTCGTTCTCGCAAATCTCCTGCATACCTTTCTCATCCAACAGTTTCTCAACTCGCTTGGCCGCTGCTCCCTTGAGAGTCGCAGGATTTCCATTGAATTTCTCGATCGCAAGCTGGACCAGACCTGCTCGATCTCTTCTCGCAACCTGCTGGACGAATCGAAAGCGATCCAATTCTGCCACGTCATATAACTCGTAGCCAGCGTCAACAAATTGCTGCGCCGTTCCGTAGTATCCCTTTAACCAGTCAGTGAGCAGGGGCGGGTTCTGCACATTCTCCGACGGAATAGGAGGCATCGCTTCATATTTAACGTTGAGATTCTCTGCCTGAGCTCGAAGACTCTCCAAGATCGGCACATAGGCTTTTGGTATGACAAACCCGCCTTGATCCTTGCCGTTATCAATAGAGAACTCTCTTGCGACGAGTGCTGAGAGCGGCCGTGATAGCTCCCCAAGCTCTTTCTTGACTTTCTCGACGAGATCTCTGGTGCTGCCTTCTCGGTCCACGGTGATGACCAGACATATCAGCGGCGACAGGCACAGAAGGATTGATACCAAAGAGTCCCAATCATAGGCCCGACGGCCGCTCACAAGATAGCGCACACCAATGGCAACACCTGAAACGAATAATGCGGATAGAACCAGGTAGAATTCAGGGATGTCTGCGAAGGGGAGGGACTTTGGAAGCAGATAGAAGGGGTTCCCGTAAACGACGAAATCAACCAACAAGACGAGCGCGATGACCAACAACCCGAAACCGAGCAAACCGAATCCTACCGTCTGCCAATCAAGTTGTTTGTCCGCTGACTTGGGGAAGACTTTCCTCCAGGCTGCTAACACTCCACCAGCACCAACGACACTACTGGCGACTCCTGGCCACGTGAAAGTGACATCCCGGAAGTAGTCGCGGTACCACTCGACGCAATGAGCAAGGAGTAAGACAGCAGTTCCACAGAGTAGCCCCAGGATAAACCAACCGATTGCCGCAACAAACAGATTACGGCGCTCAACTCCGGGTAAGAATACCCTTCCAAAACCTCGTCGCACTCCAATCAGTGCTGGCAGGACATTGGCACACAAGCCAAACGAAAGTGAGAATACTGCTAGCGTCCTAAGTGGGTGCCCTAAGATGTCAAAATGAAAATAGCCCAGGATTAGACCAGCTATGAGAAACATTGGTAGTGTGATCAAGGCATTGTTGAGAACCCCTATCATGAATAGTGCGATGCTGCCCAGCTGGGGCATGAGTTTCCCCACTGACAGGTAGCTGGCGTGATTCCTTAGCCAGCGTAGGGATCGCGACTCGTATCCAGCTTGGTCGTAGTCTTCATGAGGAAACGGGAACATGGTGAAGTTCTCTTCGGATACTAGAAGCAGTTGAAGAACAAGGTATCTTGTCGGAAGCTAGAACTGAGAAGCTGAGCTAGCTGCCATGCTCCAGCAGTTTTCGGGTCGGGCTCAGTTGCCGTCGGTTTTTCGTCTCTCATGGCAGCAATTTTACGGATGGACGCGTAGAAGCCACGAGGCGGTGCATTTCAGCCGAGTGATTTATAGCATCATCACAGCCTTAGCTGTAGTAATTGGAATACCTGTCCTCGACTAGTCTCCAGAGCTCTGGGGCAATCAAAATCTGAGCGACCTTCATTTCTGGCGACTCACCTAAATCCACCCCCAAACCGTGGCATAAATGATTGAGGAAGACGTTAGCCTTCCCGATGCCACTTCTTGGCTAATTTTCGGCACCTTTCACCCCCAGGAGACCGCTATGGCGGAGCTGATTGCGCTAGCCCTTGCGCTGGTGCTCATCGTGTTAGCCTTTGCGCTGGCTCGCGAGCACCGACTGCGATGTGCGCTAGAGCGACTACTACAACTGATCCTACGAACCAGGAGGCCCAGTGAACCGCAGAACGAAACAACGAAGCCATCGACTGATGATGCTGGCGTGTCTCCCACTACTGGCAAGCTGCAGTAGCGATGAACGCATCGTGCAAGTCGCGACCGAGGCAGCCGATCGGCAAGCCGATCAGAACCAGCAGATGTTCGAACTGCAACAGCAGGTCCAGCACGAACGGCAGTCGCTCTCCGACGGCTGGACTGATCTCAACACCCAGCGACGTCAATTGGCCGAGACGCGTCGTGCCGATGGGAAGCGACACCGAGCACGACAAGGTTTTTCTGTTGTGTTGGTCGCAGTCCTCGTGTTGGTACTGACGTGGCAGTTGCTGCAGGCAAAGCCATCGGGAACTGAGGTGGAGCTGGATGCTCTGGAGCTGATGCTCGAGGAAGGCAGAGATTTCTTGCCCCTCCGACCAGCGAACAGGAGCAGCATCACGCCGCCACCTCAAGCCGATCTGCCCCCACAGCAACTGTCCCACGCGCCTACCAATGAAAACTCAACCCCAGAGGACCCCTAATGAGCCACATCGTTACAATTTCTACCCAAGTCCGCGATCCGATCGCCATCGAAGCGGCCTGCTCGCGCTTGAAGCTCAGCCCTCCAAACCAGGGCACTCACCGCCTCTTCAATGATTCGATCGCAGGATTGGCGGTGCTGTTACCGGACTGGAAGTACCCGGTCGTCTGCCAGACAGGCACGGGTCAGCTCCGCTACGACAATTTTAACGGTCGCTGGGGAGACCCAGCCCGACTCGATCAGTTCCTCCAGTCATACGCCGTCGAAAAAGCAAAGCTGACCGCCCGGCGACAGGGTCATGCGGTCGCCGAAGCATCGCTCCCTGACGGTTCGATCCGATTGAACGTGGCCGTGGGAGGTGACCTATGAAACGCTTATGTGGTAACACCACAATTAAACATATCGAAATCACCATCTCTCCCACGGGTGAGACCAAGCTGCAAACGCTCGGCTTTCACGGCTCGAGCTGCCAGGAAGCGTCTCGCCAGTTCGAGCAGGCTTTGGGGGTTGTGACCCAGCAGCGACTGACCGAAGAGTATTACGCTGTGCAGTCGCAGCAACAAGCCTCTCAAACGGCCGGTCAGTCGAGCGGGGAGGTGTGATGCAGCAGCGAACTATTTCTTCTCAACCGAGTTCTCTCACAAAGACTTCCCGCATCTCGAACTGGCACCCGGTCCTCGTGGTCCTTGAAGGGAACCACGACATCGCGTTTCTGACGGCTATATCAACCATCCTCAGTAGGCAAGACAGATCGATCCCTGATCTCACCGCTTGGGAAGCCGCAGGCCATATCGTCTTCGTTCCTATCGGAGGAGGCGGAGCGAGTGACATCGCCTCCTGGGGCGAGCGGCTGGCTCGTCTCCGTCAACCGCGGTTTCACCTGCATGACCGCGAATGCGGCGCTGAAGCACTTAGGCGCCTCACTGTCATTGCTCGCTTAGACCAGCAGCCTAACTGTACGGCCCGCATCACCTCGCGCCGCTCGCTGGAGAATTTTCTCCATCCACGAGCCTTTCAAAGGGCGGGTGGCCCCCAGCTGGTCATCCATGCTCAAACGAATGTGGCCGTTGCACTAGCCAAGGCGAGACTGGCCCGTTCGGCTCCCCAGCTTGACTGGAAGACCCTTTCGCAGCGGACGCAGCGAAGACTGATCGCGAGCGCCAAGCGGTGGCTCAATCGCGAAGCGGTCCAGCAGATGACCCCTGAGCTACTCGCTCAGTCCGACTCGCAGAGTGAGCTAATCGGATGGCTCCGCGCACTACGTGAATTGGTGGAATTCTAAGTCGATCAATTTGCGTGCCTCGTTGAACTCAACCGTCAATCAGAAAGGAGGTGCTATGCGCCTTACCAACTCACTCAGTGAACACGTCCGCGCCTGTTTCTCAGGGATCTGGGTCGAAACGGCCGAACCCGAGGAAGCGCTCACTGAGATCCGTACGCTCTGTGAACAACAAGCCTGGCACTTGGCTCACTGGAATCTTGAAACGGGTCTTACGCTCAGCGGGCAGGGTACTGCCCCTGATGCAAACCTCACGGCAGAAGACCCACTCACGGCCGTCCGTGCAGCCAGCGAACTTGCATCCGCTGACACCCCCGCACTGCTGGTACTGGAGAACTTCCACCGCTTCCTGCAATCGTCCGAGATCGTGCAGGCGCTTGCTGAGCAACTCAACCTGGGCAAGCAGCAACGGACCTTTCTCGTCGTGCTGGCTCCAACCGTGGAACTACCCCTCGAACTGGAAAAACGGTTTGTGGTGCTGCAGCACTCACTACCTGACCGTGAGCAACTGCTCACGATTGCCCGGGAGTTGGCCACCGAGCCAGGCGAGTTACCTGAGGGACAACCCCTGCAAAAAGTGCTCGAAGCGGCTGCCGGTCTTACCCGGCTGGAAGCCGAAGGAGCCATGAGCCTATCGCTCATTCGCCACGGTCAGTTGCAACCCGAAACGCTATGGCACCTGAAGAGCCAGCAGCTAAAAAAGAGTCGCCTGTTAACGCTTCACGAAGGGAACGAGTCTTTCTCCAGTCTCGGGGGTCTTCAGGCGCTCAAGGCGTTCTGTCTCCAGGCGCTACGCTCGCAGCAGACGACACTGCAAGCCAAGGGGGTGCTGCTACTCTCACCGCCCGGCTGTGGCAAATCGGCTTTCTGCAAAGCACTGGGCAATGAGGTGGGCCGCCCCACACTTCGCCTCGATATGGGCGCCCTGATGGGCTCGCTGGTGGGACAGAGTGAAGCCAACCTGCGCCGCGCTTTGGCACAGGCCGAAGCGATGGCACCCTGCGTGCTCATGATCGATGAGATTGAGAAGGGCCTAGCAGGGTCTAATACCGGTGCCGCCGATAGCGGCGTCTCGGCCCGCCTGTTCGGAACGCTCCTGAGTTGGCTGGCTGATCGAGAGCCGGACGTGTTTGTGGTGGCCACCGCCAATCAGATTGAGCCGCTGCCTGCCGAACTGACCCGCGCCGAGCGTTTTGATGGGGTGTTCTTTGTCGATTTGCCAGGCGCAGAGGAACGGCAGGCAATCTGGTCGATTCACCGCACGGAGTTTCAGATCGGTGACGAACAGTCGCTACCTACCGACACGGACTGGACGGGTGCGGAGATTCGCGCCTGTTGCCGCTTGGCCAAACTACTGGGCAACTCCCTAGCAGAGACCGCCCAGCAAGTCGTGCCGGTGGCGGTGTCCTCAGCAGAATCAATCAGTAAGCTGCGCCGGTGGGCCAGCGGACGCTGTCTGTCCGCCAACCAGCCGGGGATTTACCAGACAACAACCGTTGCCAACGGACAACGACGACGTGGGCTAAACATCAAGCCTTCGGCGAACTAGTTCACAACCGGAAAGCGACAACCTGGAGGACTATCCGATGCCCCGTGATCCGGCTGAGCTGTCTCATGAATCGCTCGCTCATATTGTCCGCCTAGTACAGCAATGGCTCTATCGAGAGGAGCTCGCTGACGGCACGCTCCGCTGGAACCTCGACAAAGAGTGGGGTGCCGTGGACGTCTGCTGCGATCTGGCCGCGCTGCTCGAAAGTTACGGACTTATTCCACCCGCTGCGGAGGACAGCTCCACAAAAACTTCACCCTCATACTCAGAAAGGAGCCGCCATGACACTCATGCTCGAAGAGACGACCGATGAGACAACTGACGAGCAACGGTCCCACGAAGGAGAGAATGGTCCAGGCAGCCGGCTAAGACAGACCATGGTTGGCGTACGCCTGTCGATCTCTTGGTTGGGGCTCCGGCGGAGTCTCACCCGGGAGCAGAAATCCCAAGCAGCGCGAGCCTTTGAAGCCAGTAGCGACTATGTGGCCGCCAGCAAGAAGCTGCTCGATACCAAGTCGCCCGCGTTTCAGGCGGTGACCGCAATCCGGACCCGCGCTACGGCACTCTGGAAAGGGATGTCATTACCATTCCCCGTGGCCGGCTTGCGGCTGATGCGCGCAGAGGACGTGGAGACGTTCGATGGGCGGATGCGCGATCTGAGTGGCGAGCTTCGTGAAGCGGTTGCCAAGCTGGAGCATGAGTACGAAGACCTGCGGACCGCTGCCCGGGAGCGACTCGGTTCGCTCTATGACCGCTCGGACTATCCGCTTTCGCTGAGTGAGGAGTTCGCCCTGGAGTGGGAGTTTCCCACAGTCGAGCCGCCCGATTACCTCCGGCGACTCAATCCCGAGCTCTATCGCCGCGAGTGTCAGCGGGTAGCACACCAATTCGACCAGGCAGTCGAACTGGCCGAGCAGGCCTTTCTGGCTGAGTTCTCGGAGCTGATCGCTCATCTGGGTGAACGCCTCTCGGGGGCCGCCGATGGAAAACCAAAAGTGTTTCGGGATACGGCCGTGGAAAAACTGCACACGTTCTTCGCACGGTTCAGTCATCTGAATATCGGTAGCGATGAGCAACTCGAGCAACTGGTCGACCAATCGCAGCAACTGCTCCAAGGCGTTCAGCCGCAGCAGCTGCGCTCCGATGCGAGCCTACGCAAGCACATCAGCAGCGAGCTCCGGCAGGTCGAGTCCAGCCTATCCGACCTGATGACCGACCGACCCCGCCGGCATCTGCTGCGCGAGCCCAAGTAAATGGAGCTGCCAATGCAATTGATCATTGATCCCCGCGGCGGCTGTCGCTGTCTCTATACGGACAAGTTCGCCTTGCGTGAGCTGGGCAGCATGCGGATTGAGCGGGCCTCGCATGTCGAGCCGGACGAGCAGGGTGATTGGCTGGTGGACCTGGGGCCTGTAGAAGGACCACGTCTGGGGCCGTTTCCTTTGCGACGCGAAGCCTTAGCTGCCGAAGTCGCATGGCTGGAGGCGCACCGGTTGACCATTAACTCTCGATCCTAGTGGGTTTTCTCAGGGTTCGCCTCTGACATTGTTCTGTCGACAGAACAAACTCCCTGCAAATTCTTGCTTCTGGGCCCAGCCAATTCCGGCTGGGCTTTTTTCTTTTTCTTTCGCGTGGCGATTGTTGCTGCGCGGTTCCTTTCCTCTCAAGGAGAACCTTTCGATGCACCAAACGTTACTCAACCGCCTCGTGGCAGTCGCCACAGGCGAGTCGTGCAACACGATTCGTCAGCTTGGCTTCTCGATTGCCGACCCGCTCGATCAGCGTTTTGACCCGGAGCCTCCCGTCTCTGATCAGAACGAACCGGAGAAGTATCTCGACTGGGACGAGGTCGACGCTCAGCGTTTCGCCTGTCAGCTTTCCTGTTGAACGGCGCTGAGATCTTCACCTACCTACCTTTATGAAAGGAACTCACTTTGCAAATCCTCTTAATCAACAACGACGGAGCCGGCTTCGCCGACCATGTCGAAGTCGCCGATGGAACGACCGTTGAGACGCTCTTTCATCGCCACGTCAAACATCCCCGCTCGGAAGATTATCTCATCCGGGTCAATCGCCTGCCCGCGGCACGCGACCAAACTCTCCAGGAAGGAGACCGCGTCTCGATCACGCCTCGCAAGATCGAAGGGGCGTGCCGCAGGTAAAGCACCTCTGTCGCTGACTGTCCGACTTCGCTCGGGCGGTCAGTTTTTTACTCTCATGGCGGATCCATATCGAAAGGAGCCTTCCCATGACTTACGACCGCCAATTCATCCAAACGGCGATTGCGATTGCCGAGCTCTCCCAGCAAAGAGCAGAGCTGAGTCGTCTGTCCGCTCTGCCCACCTTTCAGTGGGAAGTCTGTCTGCGACAACAGCGGTTATTGCACCGGGCCCAGCAGCAGGGTTGGTTACTGGCCGCACGGGTCTGTCACCGCAGATATCAAGCCGCTCGCGAACAGATGGCCCACTCACTCTGCCCCGAAGGATTCACGGATGAGCGTGAGCCGACTCGTCCCGCAGAGCAACTCACCGCGAGATCCGTGCTGGGCGAACTGATCGGCCTGACCGAAGAGTTCGCGTCGGTTGCAGTCGACCTCAGGCGGCAGACGATCTCGGTGCAAACCGTTCTTATCGAACTGGAAGGAGTCGACCTGGGCCCGTTTGAGATCATTCTCGACTGGGAGCGGCTTGGCACCAATGGTCTCTCTTATCACGTCGTGGCTAGCCAGCCCAATCCGGCGGCTACCGATAGCGAAGTCACGCACCCGCATGTCTCCAGCGAGACGCTCTGTGAAGGGGAAGGGCAAGGTGTCATCAACGCAGCGCTGAAAGAGGGTCGGCTCTTTGATTTTTTTCTGCTCGTCCAGCAAGTGCTGCTCTCCTACAACCCGGACAGTGCTTACGTGACACTCGATGAGTGGGAGGGGGTGCGTTGTTTCGACTGCGCGGGGATTGCCGCTCCTGATGACCGCTGTGACTGTTCTGCTTGCGAAACGGCGCTTTGCTACGACTGTGCGCGTTGCTGTTGCGACTGCGAAGAACTGCAATGCTACGAGTGCATGGACTCCTGCTGGGCCTGTGAAACCAACTGTTGTCGTCATTGCCTACGGTCGTGTGAAGACTGCGAGCAATCG